>JBDOMQ010000033.1:0-19192 GCA_039831725.1 Pirellulales bacterium | reverse complement strand
AGAAATTACTTCCAAACTTATCAATAAGCATAAAAGTCAGCAGCCCACCAAAGATCAGAGTGACGGAAACTCCAAGATAACCAGCAAGCTTGAGTGGCATCAAAGAGAAGGACATGAATCCGTTTAAAGCGAGGCGCAAAAGGCGGGAATAGCTATAACGAGGTTCCCCAAAGCGTCGGGACGGTGCCTCAAATTCGATGGTGGTTTTTTTGAATCCCATCCAATCGATCAGACCCCGGAAGAGTCTGTTACGCTCGGTAAATTTCTTAAGAGCTTCAATAACCACCCGATCTAAAAGCCGGAAATCAGTTGTCCCAGGCTCCATCTTGAATTCCGAAATTGTGTTCAAAATTGAATAGAAAAGTTGTGAGCCGATACGACGTGGCAATGATTGATCATCAATTTTACTACGTATTGTTGAGACAATGTCGTAGCCTTCTTCCCATTTTTCTAAAAGTTGGGGAATATATTTTGGAGGATGCTGTAAATCTGAATCAAGGATAATGACCGCATCACAATTAAGTGATTGAAGGCCTGCTGTAAGTGCCATCTCTTTCCCAAAGTTACGGGAGAGTTCAATTACTTGGATTGGAAAATCAGAGCTAGCGGATTGTCGAAGTACAGATAGTGTGTTGTCAGTACTTCCATCGTCGACAAAGAGCACTGTAAATTCGTAACGCGAGCAGGCGGCAAGTGTAGTTGTAATTTCCTGAACAAGAGCGGCAATATTCCCGGCCTCGTTAAAAGCCGGGATAAGGAGGAAAACATTTTTTTTAGCCATTAACGAAATCCGCCTTTTTCTTTATTTGTTGTTTTAAAAAACGTTAAAGCGTTTGTGTATGCATGGTACAGGAGGCCCCAGAGAACAGATGCTGCTGATGTAAAAAAAACAGTAATGTGAAGCGGAAGAATCTGAAGGGATTCCCGAAGATTGTGGCCGACAAGAAAAGCACTCAGGATGACAGCCATTAGGCCAATTGAGAAAAGACTGAGTCCCAGCGTTGGATTTAAAAAAGTCATAGTTGTGCATGTAACAAGAACGAGTACCCCTAAAGTAGAAATCCAGAAAAAAAGACCTCGCTCTTTAAGTACATGATATTCAACAAACTGTGGCCCACGCTCCCAGAGTCTTCCTAAAAAGGTTTTCAAAGTATCTCTTGGAACCCAATCAATGCGTAACGAAGGGTCAATGACAATCGGCTGCCGTGCAACCATAATCTTGAGAAGATAGGTGTCATCACTCAAAGGTGGTGAATCTTGAAAATCAGCACAAGATTGTAAAAATAGCACTCTCGAACAAACAAAAACACCAGTTCCTTTCAAGTAAGCATCAAAATTACTCACTGTGAGCGTAAGCGGTTTCTTTGTATCTCGATAGTATCTCCAAAAAATAAATTCATGAGTTCGTTGCCAGTAGAGACAATAGGTGTTCTTCTTTGTTTCAATGTCAACACAACCAACAACGTTTGTGTAAGAACAAGCCGATTTTCTTAATGCTGTGCCAAAGTTGTCGGGAAGCGTAATCCGAGAATCAAGAAAAAGAAGACGTTCTGTTTGTGCGCATTCAGCGCCAATACGACGAGCATCAAATCGGCCTTGATTGACATCAAGATGAATCACAGTTACGTCAGTGTTCTGCGATGATAAATCATCGAGTAATTCATGTGTTTGGTCCACTGATCCATCATTTACAAAGATAATTTGAGAGAGTTCATTCCGAAGGCCCGATCCCTCAATGCTTTTCCATAAAGGGTGTAAATGTTTTGCCATATTACATGTCGGAATAATGAGTGCAATAGAACGGGGGTGTTGGGATTTATGCATAATGAAGAAATATAAGTTTCATGCACCAGGAGAATACTATGACAGTATTTGTCTGTATTGGTACTATTGCAGAACTGATTAAAACGACGCCTGTTATTCTTGCCTTACGAAACGATGGGGTCAAAGTAGTTGGCGTTGCAACAGGCCAAAATGATCTTTCAACAAGTGATTTATTTTTCACCGCATTTCCGGAAGGGATTGAAAATCAGATTACATCTGGACCTGTTCATCCAACACCAATTTCATTAGTACTTTGGTTTGTGCGTTGTTTTGCAAAAGCGCCCTTTGTTTTTAAGAGAGTATTCAAGGCAACGACGACCAATCAATACTTCCTGATTGTGCATGGGGATACGCTCAGCACGTTGCTAGGAGCTTTTGCAGGGTGGCTTGTTGGTGGAAAAATAGTGCATCTTGAGGCCGGCCTTCGTAGCTTCCGACTACTGCGCCCCTTTCCAGAAGAGATCTGTCGGAGAGTTGTCACGTGCTTCACGACAGTAGCGTTTTGCCCAGGTGAATGGGCAATGAGTAATCTAATTCATTCCAAAAGCACTAAAAAGATAAACACAGAGGAAAACACTCTGTTGGATGCCATGCGTTTGGCACTGGATGTGCAGTGTCTGTCAGAGATTATCCCTACGGAAAAGTTTTGCTTGTTTGTTCTTCATCGTCAGGAAAATCTTCTCGATAAAAGTTTTGTCAGATATGCAGTGAAACTAATCGAAGAGATGAGTAAGAAAATGAGTTGTGTAGTGGTTCTTCATGAACCATTTCGAGAAGTGCTGAAAAGCCTCAATTTACTAGAAAGGATAGTTCAGGCTACTCATGTCAAACCGATTCCAAGACAGCCATATATTTCATTTACACATCTTTTGGCAAAAGCTGAATATGTAATTACCGATGGTGGCAGTAATCAGGAGGAGTGTTACTACTTGGGTAAACCCTGTTTGCTATTGAGGCAGGAGACAGAAAGACAAGAGGGACTTGGCAAAAATGTTGTTCTTAGTAAAAAGGAAAAAAGTACAATCCAAGACTTTCTTATAGACCCTACAAGTTGGAAAAAGGTGCCTGTCAAATCGACGGTATTTCCAAGCAAGATTGTGGCTAAAACGTTGAAAAATTATCTTAAAAACACAAGATCTTAGAAGTAGTTTTCGTTGAGCGTCTTGAACAAGATAATAGAATTATTGCTACCTTTTCAGTTTTTCAGCACAGATGATACTGATCGAACCAGCGTTGGGTAGGCACCGACTGATAATGCAGTCAATCACTCTCATCCAACGGGGCAGTGCAGTGAATTCAGCAGCATGTACCGAACAAATGCGAAATCCACACTTTGAAAGTAGATCAACAACCGCTCGTGGATGGAATATACGGAGATGACCGACAGGAGTTTTTTCTTTTCGTGCCCGGAGTATGCCGTATCCAACTGATGCATCTTTAGTTGAGTATTCAACAAAAAGAGGTGACATACCACAAGCAATGAAAACTCGGTTATACCAAGCGAGAAGATTTGGTGTTGTGATACAGAGCGTATCACCCGGAGCTAAAACACGATGAGCTTCCGAAATAAAATGATCAGTGTCTACAATGTGTTCAATTATTTCACCTGAAAAAATGAGATCGAAGGAATTCGATTCATAGGGAAGTCGAGACTCAAAATTTCCATGGCTAAAATGGCCCTGAGGAAGCCTTTCCTTCGCTTTTTTTAGCTGAGCCTCCGAAGCATCAATTCCATATAATTCCAGGTTCGGGTCAAGCAAAGCAGTCGAGAAAAGAAAGCAACCATCACCACAGCCCAAGTCAAGGAAGGTTTGTCTGCGAGAACTAGTCTTTTTCAGAAGTAGAGAAAGAGACTTTTTCTCACGCGCCTCAAGGTCAGCTCGTGGTGGTGATTTGCCCCAATATTGTTCCGAGTAGTAGTCTTTTGCCACGACAAAGACTTTCTTATTTAGGAAATTAAAAAGAAATCTTGATACGCATTAAGAAAATTTTAGACGTTCTATAAAAACACAAGAGATAACTAAGAGCCATCCTAGTAAAAATAGTATCGCGATAATGTCGAAAGGTTGCTTCGGCCATACAACCATTAGCAAAAGAGCTAAACAAGATGTCAATCCTAATAGGCAAGGGAATAGCGAAGAGCCTTTTGCAATAAAGTAATTCTTAAAGACAAACAGAAGTGTGAATGGAATCATCATAAATCCATATATTTGAAGATATGATCCAGCAAGTGGATATTTGTTATCAAAAAGGATGGCACAAATCTGTTCAGCATAAAAATAATAAAACGTTGCAGTAACGAGCGTTAGTGTGGTGGTGAAAAATAGAGATTGCCATAAGAGCGGGTTGCCGGTCTGCTCTTTATCCTGTTCGGCTGCGATCATTGGGAACAAGGCTGTTGCAATGCCAGTTGGTAAAAAAAGAATAGCTTTTCCTAGCACAGCTGCTGCAGAAAATGAACTAGATATTTCTGATTCAAAAAAATAGTTAACGATCGGCACGTCCATTTGTGTGAAAAGAATAAACCCGATGTTAGCTGCGACGACAGGGAAAGATTCACTGCAAGAAAATAGGACAGCCATTTCCTCTTTCCTTTTTCGATGTGTAGAAAGAGTGCGTCTCAGTAAATAGAATCCTGTAAGCCATGTCGATATAGTTGCAATCAATACACCGATTAATGCCTCCCTAATACCTCCATGCATGGTTTTGATAAGACCACAACAAAAAATTAGCTTTAATAGCACGATGACAATACTGAGGATACCAAGCCATGTGTATCGCTGAAGTCCTTGAATGATTCCAATATTCGTCAGAATTAAGCAACTAAAGCAAAGCCCAATATAAAAAATCCAGATGTCTAGAGTCTCGTTACATCGAAGTAATGTCTTTAGACTTGGAGTAGTCCAAAAAATGAAGAATGCAAAAAATACAAAACAGCCAAAAATATATTTTTGCCAGGAGATATAAAGTGTAAAAACTTTATGAGATTGATGATTTACTTGGAGTATGGCGGTTCGGCGAGCCAACAGCATGACTAAAGCTGCAAGAGGCGATGCTAGAATAAAATGAAGTGCATTGAAGGTGCTAAAAAGAGAAAACTCTTCAGCCTTAAGAAGCTGTGCCATCGCGATCTGAAAGACATAGCCGAGCACCCCAGCCGCAAGACCGGTAGCCATAAGTAAGCTACTGGAGTAGAACAAACGAGAAGAGAGTGCCTGAGGTTCGGGTGGGGTCGAGTGCATGTTTTTGTGTCGCAGTAAAAGGCGGCCCCGTTCAAGCAAGTCATACGAAGTATAACCTTAATTCTTAATCATCTGAATCGTTGCATAGAGAGAGAGCATAGCGGTGTTTAAGCAGTGGATGAAAACATGCTTTGATCATGCAATGGCTTTAAACAAAAAAAATATCATACAATCTCTTCCTGCTAACGTAGATAAATTATTAGATCTTGGTTGTGATGACGGTGTATGGACGAGTCACTTAGCAAGTCAATCGCATGCTCAAGAAGTTGTTGGTATCGATATTGTTCAAGAGCGACTTGAACAAGCACATAAGAACGGTGTCGTCGCAGTTCGCGCTGACTTGTCAGGAAACGTACCACTTCCATCGAACGAGTTTGATCTTATTCATGCAAATCAAGTCATTGAGCATGTTCCAGATGTGGATTGCTTTGCATCAGAAATTTTTCGTTTACTAAGACCTTGCGGCAGGGCGATCTTGAGTACCGAAAATACAAGCAGCTGGCATAATATTTTTGCATCTCTCTTTGGTTGGCAAAACTTTTCTTCCACAAATGTGTCAGAAAAAAAACTTGGTATTGGGAACCCCTGGGCTCTTCATCGTGGTGAGCAAGGTCACCTGAAGACATGGACCCATAAAGTAATTTTTTCATACTGTGGTCTTAAGGAATTTTGTGAAGCACATGGTTTTCGTGTCATTACGATACGAGGGGCAGGATATTACCCGTTACCAGCATGGTTTGGTGATTTGGATGTGCGACATGCACATTTCATTACGGTGGTTTGTGAAAAGCCAGGTGCATAGTAGTAGGGTGTGGATTAGCCGAGTGTCTTCTAAAAGAGCAGCAGATGCAAAAAGAAGAGTGTTTCAAGGAGCGGGAAAAACTTGTCGGAAAGGCAGTGATTCTCTGTGTCATTATTTTCACTGCATGGTGCGCAGCCTTCGGGAAATGGACAACAGAATCGTGGAGTATTCCGGCG
Source organism: Pirellulales bacterium (assembly GCA_039831725.1). Taxonomy (GTDB): domain Bacteria; phylum Planctomycetota; class Planctomycetia; order Pirellulales; family UBA1268; genus UBA1268. The sequence continues at coordinate 13,148 of JBDOMQ010000033.1, read as the reverse complement.
GTATACGATGAGCCGATTTACTCAGATTTCATAGGATCTGCTGCAGTTTTCAAATCTATTAATGAAGAAGGAATGGTGCCGTTTTGTTGGAAGACGGTGCATAATCTTGGTGCACCAGGCGTTGGGGGCTGGAATAGATTTCCTACCCCAGAGGAAGTGCAATTTGCCTTTTTCGCATTTGTATGCCGACTAACAGGACTTTTTGCCGGTATCAATATATTAATATGTATAGGACATGTGGCTGCAGGAATAACATTTTTTTATGTTGCAGCGAAAGGATTTCGTGTTGCATGGCCATTCGCATTTTTAGGTGGCCTTGCGTTTGGGCTTGCCCCATACCAGTTTGCGCAGCAACCACACCATCTTTCTTGTCAATATGTGTGGTATCTCCCCTTTTTCCCTCTTGTTTGGAGATGGTTAGCAGATGGAGAGAAATATACTTTTTGGTCAAAAAGATTTTGGCAGATTGTAGCTATAAGTTTTATTACAGGGCTCCAGAATCCTTATTACACAAACATTTTTTGCCAACTCGTAGTTGTTGTTGGACTTGTTCGCACGTGGAAAGATCAGTCTTGGTCTGGAATGAAGTCTCCAGCAATAATTCTTATAACGGTTGCTTTTGCTTTTCTTCTATCCAATCTCGACACGCTGACGTATCGCATTTCGAGCTCATCCGACGTAGGTGATGAACCGATTATTGGTCAGCGCGAATATAAGTGGATGGATGTATATGGATTGAAGATGGTTGACTGGTTCATACCACCGGTGACACATCACTCAGATGAGTTTTTGTTGTTTGGAAGACAGCATCGTGTCGCTTCGGTTTTAAATGATGAAGAAGGATCTGGTTATCTTGGATTATTTGGGATCAGCTGTTTCTTTCTTTTGCTTTCAATGTCAATTCAATCGATGATCAAGGAACAGGTGAAAAATGTACCCTTAGAGGCCTGGTGGATACTATGGATTGTACTTATGTTTACGACGGGTGGCATGAATGCAATTATTGCCTCATTTACCGGTTTGACGCTCTTTCGAACAGCAGTTCGCTACAGCGTAGTCGTGCTTCTCCTTGTTCTATTAAATGCTGGAAAGTTTTTAACTTCTTCACAATTCAATGTTGATGAGAAACTACCTGTTGCTTTACAAAACCTAGTCAAGACAACAATGGTTATTGCGGGCAGCGCATTTATACTTTGGGATCAATTACCACGAAGCTTAACCGAAAAGAGGGTAACGCACGTGGCATATGAAATTCAGTCTGACAAGAAGTTTGTTGAGTCAATGGAGCAGGCATTAGCGGTTGATGACAACAGCCAACATCCAATGATTTTTCAGTTGCCGGTTATGGACGGAACATCCTCAAGTGGGTTACCACCTTCTTCACACTACAGGCCATATCTCTACAGCACGACACTACATTTTTCACAAGGGGCACACGAGAGTGTACTGCGGGATCAGAAGAAATTAGAAAAGCTGATGTTTCGGGGTGCAGAAAAAATTGAAGCGGGAGAAACCATGGTACTCTATCGAAAAAATGTCGAGCTAGCTATTAACGAACTCATTGCAATGGGTTTTGATGCAATCTATATCAATCGTCAAGCATATTTCGACCATGCTAGAGCCTTGCAAGAGATGTTAGGGGAAATTGGTTTTGAAACGATATGTGAAAGCGATCGTGGAGATTTGTTGTGTGTAAGACTGCAGCCCTAAATCGATATGTTGCGGAAAAGTTTTCTATGTGTCACACACATGAGTAAATAGTCCATGCTCAGTAACCATGCATTTCGATTGAGAAAAATATCTATTCCAACAGGCAGTGGTTCTTAAAAATTCTAAATCCTGCCTCTTAAGACGTGGAACTATGAAGGATTTTAAAATAAAAGGTATGTACTGGATTGGACTACGCGCTCTGGTTCTTGCGAGCATGGTTTTCTGGATCTACGCCTCTGTTCTTGACGGAGAATTCCTGTGGGACGATTCACTTCTAATTACAAAGAATTGGGCAGTTCAATCGGAATCATTCGGTGGGCTTGCCTCGATATGGCTTGAGCCCGAAGGTGTTGATTATTTTCCAATTACATATACCGCTCTATGGATAGAGTGGATTGCTTTTAAGAATAACACCTTCGGCTATCACCTCGTAAACGTCCTTCTTCATATATCGAGTTGTTTTCTACTTTGGATATTGCTGAAAAATTTAAAAGTTCCTGGCGCGTGGCTGTCATCACTTCTCTTCGGTGTCCATCCGGTGTGTGTCGAAAGTGTTGTCTGGATATCAGAAATTAAAAACACACTCTCGTTACTATTTTTTTTACTGACCTGCATTTTTTGGGTTAAGCATGATGAGTCGAAAAATAATACAAGATCAAACTGGTACTACTTTTTCTCACTAGGAGCCTTTGCTGGTGCAATGTTGGCAAAACCAAGTGTGGTGGCCACACCTTTTTTAGCCCTGTTGTATGAATGGTGGAAACGAGGGACTATAAGTAGACGTGTTTTTTACAAAACAATACCACTCTTTCTTATAGCGTTTGTCTGCGGCCTGATTACTCTGTCTTTCCAATGGGAACGAGCAATTGGAAATCATGTTTTACCTATAGGAGGAATTACTTCACGATTCGCAGTAGCTGGCATGGCAGTTGTATTTTATATAGTTAAGGTGCTTTGGCCCATAAATATGATGCCGATATATCCGCAATGGTCAATCAAACCCCTTTACGTATGGCAATTTCTTCCTTGGTTAGGCTTTTTAATTGTTGCCAGTGCAATGTGGATGAATCGAAGAAAGTGGAGACGACATGCAACGTTTGCCGCAGGTTTTTTCCTGCTCATGCTGTCACCAATACTTGGATTTCTAAACTTCTCTTTCATGGATATTTCTTGGGTGAGCGATCACTTTTTATATGTCCCAATGATTGGCGTAATAGCCGCTGCCTCCGCTGCCTCACTAGAGTTTTTTCGCTCCCGTCACAATAAATTATATCTCTTTGGCCTAGCGCTTATGGGGTGTGGTGTCATTGCCTGCACCTTGAAAAGCTATTCCTACGCCCAGCATTGGAGAAGTGAAAAAGCACTTTGGACATATACGCTGAGTAAAAACGATAGTGCGTGGCAGGCGCATTTGGTACTTGGTGGAATTAATCTTTCGCAGAGAAAGGTTGATATCGCACTGGAACATTTGGAACGTGCCAGTGATCTCAAGCCTGAAAATCTACAAGTCCAACTAGCGTTTGCCGATACACTTTTAAGCCACGGTAACCCTCAAAAAGCAGCTAATGTCCTTGAAAGAATACGAAAAATATATGGCCCTCATATTCTGGTTATGGATAGTCTTGTTACAGCTTGGGTGCAAACAGGACAGAACTCAAAAGCCATTGAGGCCAGTGAGAAAATACTTACGGCAAATCCGGCCAATTGTTTAGTGAGGCTTCAACGTGCAAGGGCGCTACGCCACAGCGGTCAAATAGAGTTAGCAAAAAAAGAATATCGGATAGTTCTTGAAATTGATAAAGACAACCAAGAGGCGAAGAAGGGCCTTGCAGAGGCTACGTCACTCGATGAATGACAGGACTAGACATGAAGCCAAGTGTGACAGGCTATTTTTAACAGCCTAAGAGCACTTGAGATTAATTCCTTGGCATTCACTTTGCTTTTTCCAATATCCCTATTGGTAAACGTTATAGGCACTTCAATGATACGAGCACCGGCACGATGAGCTCGCCACAAGAAGTCTTCCTGGAACGCATACCCTTCTGCAATATTGGTAAAGTCAACATCACGCAGTGCACCTAAGCGAACCGCCCGAAAGCCACTTGATGAATCGTAGACGGGCACGCACAAAAGAAAACGACTAAACCAATTCACGAGGAAGCTCGCCAGATGGCGTCGCCAAGACCAACCCACGATCGTACCTCCAGGAATTCGACGTGAACCGATTGCAATATCAAATTGTTGTTCATGTGATCCATCCAATGCTTGCAATAAGCGTGGTATATCATGTGGGCTGTGACTGAAATCAGCATCCATATAGACAACAATATCAGCTCCGAGTGATTCAGAGGCTTTGATTCCCTCTAAAATGGCACTCCCAAGACCTCGACGCCCTATCCGTTCAATGAGATGAACCGCATTATCATCAAGCGCGAATTTGGAAGTAATTTTCCCTGTACCGTCTGGTGAATTGTCATCAATTACAAGTATGTGTGCATCAGGGACAACAAATCGAATCTGTTCAAGGAGCTGCTGAATGGTTCCTGCTTCATTGAGTGTAGATGTTTGTACAACAAGCATAGGACCAGGGCTCAATGACGTGCGAAGGGACTCGCTGTGTAACCCTACGTGTAACTTGAGAGTGATAGAAAAGGAGAAAGGGAGCCCGCAAGAGCGAGCTCCCTTTCCTTGATGAGATAGTTGCTAACAATTATGGACGATCGTCACCGATAGTATCACCATTATTGCTAGTACACAGCGCAGCCAACGTGGCTTTTTGCATAGTGTTCGACAAAAATCCACTAGAGCCGTCGGCTAAGCCATAAGCATTAACTCCACCGGCGTGAGGAGAACTCACACTGATATTGAAAACAGTTCCTGGAAGAGCATTAGCTACTGCAAAGCGGGTATTGGTTGTTGCACCATTGAACAGGTAGCCCTGATCATCTATCGCGTTGTAATTGTTTTCCAGAATCATGATGGTGTTACTTGTCCCATCGCGAAATGTGGCAAAACCTTTATCAGCTTTGATACCCATGCCACCATCATCTGCAGTCGCTGTACTGCCGATATTTCCTCGGTAGGTAATCAAACCAGCTTCATAATTTGTTGATGATGGACAACCAGCCCAATCAATCTCAACCCTATTGGCATCGGGTTGAGTAGCATCATAGGCACTGGTCTCAATGTTGGCGATCGAAAGAGCGTTGTAAAGATTATTTTCTTCTGCATAAGGAAGAATCTTTACGACCCAAGACCAACCAGCAACTGTAGCATCTGCAGTATTCGCAGATGGCAAGAAGTTATCTCCTCGTTTAGCATGTTTGTCAGCATAGTTGTGACATGCCAAACCCATTTGCTTAACCTTGTTTCCACATGAACTGCGACGAGCAGCTTCACGAGCCTGTTGCACTGCTGGCAACAGAAGACCAACTAAAACACCGATGATGGCAATAACCACCAGGAGTTCGATGAGGGTAAACCCTCGACGTGACGTAACAGTCATAAAGATTCCTCCACCCTAACGGGTAAATGAGAGAAAAAAGTAAATCCCAAAAGGTCGGAAGAACAAGCACGCGCCCCTTGTTGCTATGCCAGTTCCTGATGATTAAATAACGTATTTCGAATCATCTGAAGAGAATCCGTTCCGAGCGATTTCCCTTCACCATGCGTAAAGGTATAGCCAGAATCGGCTGTAGTCAAGCACTTCGATTCACTGAAAATAGGCAAAACTGCTATTTTTCGAAATGATCGTAGAATAGGTGGTTTGTAACGAATAAATCCCGATTACCAGACTTCGGCCCCTAAAAAGTAGGTGTACGGTGGTACTACTCAGTACGCACTCCTAATTTTCTGGTTTATCTATGTTTTGGACCCTTTTTGGCCCCGTCAGACACATTGATTTCAATTAAATAGAAGTCCATCAAAGCAGGTTTCGCCAATTCCCTCCGGTCGCATACAAATGCAGAGCATTGGCTTTGATACGATTCGGTGCTGTTACTTGAGAATAGAGGAAACGACCTTGCCGTGGACATCGGTGAGTCGGAAATGACGCCCCTGATATCGGTATGTCAGGCGGGTGTGATCAATGCCGAGCAATTCCATGATAGTGGCCTGTATGTCATGAACGTGAACTGGGTCAGTTGTAATATTCCAGGCATAGTCATCTGTCGCGCCATGGATATATCCACTCTTTACTCCTCCACCTGCTAGCCACCAGGAAAAAGCCTTTCCAAAATGGTCACGGCCCTTTGGGTTCACTGGGTCACCTTGTCCAAAAGGTGTACGGCCAAATTCACCACCCCACGCCACGAGTGTATCTTCGAGCAGTCCACGATCTTTGAGATCCTGAACCAGTGCAGCAGATGGTCCTTGTGTATCGCGACACTGAATTTCAAGTTGAGTATGTAGATTACTGTGTTGGTCCCAACCAGCATGCATTAATTGAACAAATCGAGTACCACGTTCTAAGAGTCTTCTCGCTACCAGGCAGTTGAAAGCGAATGAACCCTTTCTATGCACATCAGGTCCATACCGATCAAGTACATGTTTTGGTTCATCAGAGAAGTCAATGAGATTCGGTACGCTCGATTGCATTTGAAATGCCATCTCATAGGAGGCAATGCGAGTATCAATCTCAGGGTCACCGTAGTCTGCTAGGTGCTTGGCGTTCATGACGGCAAGGTCATCAAGTAATGCCCGTCGGGCTGCTCGGCTGACACCAGGTGGGTTTGCAAGATACGGAACAGGCTCTCCAGTGTTTCGGAATTTCACTCCTTGATAACGGCTCGGAAGAAAACCAGAACCCCAGTAGTAATCAAAAAAGAGTTGCCCACAACTCTTTGCTTTGTCAGATGATGTCATGACAACAAAAGCCGGCAACTCTTCGGTCTCGCATCCAAGGCCATACGAGAGCCATGCACCGAGGCTTGGACGGCCGGGAACCTGGCTTCCTGTGAGAAAGAATGTGACACCCGGTGCATGATTGACAGCTTCTGTATGAAGGCTTCGAACAAGACACAGATCATCAGCAAGCTCACCGATCGCTGGAAGCATTTCGCTTAGCTCCATGCCACACTGGCCATACCGTCGAAACTGTCTAATTGGTGCAACGATGGGCCATTGGGAATACCCACTCGACATTGTTGATAGACGCGTTGTGCCTCGAATACTATCCGGGACATTTTCACCAGAACGTTTGAATAGTGCTTCTTTCGGATCGAAGAGATCAACATGAGAAGGGCCTCCTCCTTGCCAGAGCATTACCATTCGTTTTGCACGTGGTTCATGGTGCGGAAGGTCAACGAGTCCGGGTGTGCTTCCTTTGCAATTGCTGTCACGGTGTAAGAGCGATGCCAAAGCAGCAAGTCCTATTCCCTGTCTGGTTGATCCAAAAAGTTGACGGCGAGTAACACGCTTTGCATTTTCATTGAATAATTCATGCATGACTACAGCTTTTTTATTCGAATTCTGACTACAGAAAGATAGGTGTGATTTATACAGGGTTTATTCACGAGTGAGTGCTTCATCAAGATTTAGAATAGCTAGACAGACATTCGCCAACGCAGCAAGTGTCATCGGGTCGTGAGGTTTTTCTATTGAACGCGTGTCCTTACCAAGAAATGTAAGTGCTGATTCAATAGTTATGAGAGAATGTTGGTGCGTAAACATATTGGCAAGAGTAGCACGTTCCGAAGAGGTGGGTTGTCGGCTCACAACGGTGCGGAATGCAAAAATAATTTGCTCATCAAGAGTATCCCTGCTTGCCATGCACCGCTCAGCAAGAGAGCGAGCTGCCTCAACCCATGTTGGGTCATTTAGGGTCGTCAGTGCATGGAGTGGTGTACATGTTTGATTGGTCCGAACGGTGCATGTACGACGGTTGGCAGAGTCAAACATATTTGCAGGTGCAACGGTGCGTCGCCAAAATGTGTAAATGCTTCGGCGGTACAGGTCGGATCCTGTTGATTGTGGGTAGGTGAAATCTCGTTCTTTTGTAATGGCTAAGGATTCCCAAATTTGGTCAGGCTGGTATGGATAAACGGGACGTCCCCCAACGGTTCGGTTTAGTAGGCCGCTACAGTCAAGCGCCCAATCACGTAAAACCATTGCAGGCATGCGAAAACGACTGGCACGACCATGGAGTCGATTTTCTGGATCCTTCTCGAGTTGGTCGGCATTGATCTTGCTCGTTTGCCGATAGGTCGCACTCATCACCATCAATTTATGCATGGATTTCTGGCTCCAGCCTTGTTTCTGAAATTCAATGGCAAGCCAATTAAGAAGAGCAAGGTGCCGTGGGTATTCGCTTTGGACGCCCATGTCTTCTGTCGTTTTGACAAGACCAGTGCCAAAAAAGCGTTGCCACATCCGATTAACTTGAACGCGGGCTGTAAGAGGATGATTTGGTAGGAATAACCATTTGGCCAGCCCCAGCCGATTTTGTGGAAACGTGTCAGGCAAGGGCGGCAGGTTTGCCGGCGGTGCGAAAACAAGAGCGTCACCGATCGGTGAGAGATAGTCACCTCGATCAAGCACACGTGTTTCCCGTGGCTTGTCGTCATTCATAACCATGACTCGTGGAATCTCATCACCACTAAAGGCATCATGAGCTTGTTTGGCTTTTTCATACTCAGTAACAATCAAGACGTTTTTCATAACAGAACGTCGTATTTTGCTATCAAAAAATTGGCGAAGACCGTTTTCGATTTTTTTCTTTTCATCAGCAGTTCGAGCATCTTCGGATTTCCGAAGTAATGGAGTGAGTGACCGCGGAAGGTCTTTTCCGTCTGCAGCCTGCCCGTCAGCAAACAACCCTGCTTTCCATGCAGCATATGCAGCGTCGATAAGTGGCTTTGTATCTTTCGCAAGCAAGCTCATATCTTTTTTTAACTGTGACAGCTGTTTTTTTTGATCAGCAGTTGCTACTTCTATAAAAGGTGTAGCAACACGGATACGAGATGACTGCCGACCAGGACGTCCGGTCTCTGAGACCTGATTGAAGACGTGGAGTAGCTGGTAATAATCTGACTGTGTTAAAGGATCGTACTTGTGATCATGGCACTGGGCACATGCCATCGTGAGACCAAGCCAGGTTGTGCTTGTTGTGTCAACACGATCGAAAAGATTATTGAATCGCTGTTCTTCAGCGATCGCACCTCCTTCACCATTCAAAAGATGATTGCGGTTAAAGGCAGTGGCAATTCGTTGCTGTTGTGTAGCGTTCGGTAGTAAGTCTCCTGCAAGCTGCTCAATTGAAAATTGATCAAATGGCATGTCGCTATTCAGAGCGTCGATCACCCAATCTCTCCAGATCCATTGCCACGTATCACCATCCTGCTGAAAACCATTGCTGTCGGCAAAGCGAGCAGCATCGAGCCAGGCGATTGCCATACGTTCGCCATAATGTTGACTCGCCAGCAATGAGTCGACCAACTGTTCGTAGGCATCGGGTGATGGGTTGGCGAGAAATTCATCAACTTCTTCTTGCGTTGGAGGAAGACCAATGAGATCGACATAGAGTCGCCGAATTAATGTTTCCCGATCGGCTTCCGGTGACGGTGGGAGGCCCACATTTTCAAGTCCAGCAAGAATAAAATTATCGATAGGATTGTTTGGCCAATTCTGAAGAGATGGCGTGTCACTCACTGGCGGATTATTTTGAACAGGAGCGACAAATGCCCAGTGTGCTTGATACGTGGCTCCTTCTTGAATCCATCGAGTCAGTATTTTTTTATCTCGCTGAGAAAGATGCCGATTCGATTCCGGTGGTGGCATGAGGAGATCACTGTCATCGGAATGAATGCGGTCGATGATCAAGCTTCCTGAAGGATCAATAGCCCCAGCATCAAATGCAGATTTTCGTTGATCGAGACGAAGATCAGCTTTTCGTTTGTCTGGGTCTGGCCCGTGACAGTAGAAACAGTTTTCAGAGAGGATCGGGCGAATGTCTCGATTGAATTCGAGTGGTTGAAGAGTGATGTCGTCAGATGCGGTCGCAATACCACTGAGCAGGAGAGCAAGAAAACACCAACTTCGACAAAAAGAAGATGTTTTTCTTTGTAGCTCTTTGTTGCCTTCCTTTGACATACGATTTCTCAAATCAGTATTTATGAAGAAAAGAATGATATGAATAGAGTGTGATAGCAGACAGTTTGAATACTTTGTGGTAGGTCAATCTGGATGCACGCTATGACAATGCGGCACATTCATAATACTGCTGCATGTGCTGCTGAGGTAGCCGAGTCGGCACCGGACAATCACAGTCCTCATCCAGATAAGCCATGTTATTCAATGAAACACTGTTACAGAGTGTGACAAAATCAACAGTGAGATGTAGGATTAATAAAAAAATGTCACACGGGTACAATGAAGATCAGGTTGACGTAGCGATTGTTGGTGCGGGAGCTGCGGGCCTCTTTGCTGCGATATGGGCAGGAAGAAATTCAGAAGTCCATCCAATTCAAATTGCAGTCTTCGATAGTGCAAAAAAACTAGGCGCGAAGATTCTTGTAGCTGGTGGTGGTCGCTGTAATGTGACCCACTGTCGTGTCACAGAACATGATTTTGCAGGAAGCAGTCCAGCAGCTATTCGTAAAGTGTTACGTCGCTTTACAGTCGCACAGACGATTCAGTTTTTTTCTGACGCAGGTGTTGAACTTAAGGAAGAAGAGACGGGTAAATTATTCCCGGTGACTGACTCAGCAAGGACTATTCTCAATGCGCTCATTGACCAGTCCAGAGAATCGCACGCGTCGCTTACACATCCTGCACGTGTGACTGATATTGAACAACTTCCAGTCAGTGGCACGGCAAGCAATGTGAAGCAAGAGCCACGGTTCAGGGTGGTTTTTGAAGACGGTACAGTGCTGACCCGACATGTCATCGTGTGTACGGGTGGAAAGTCCTTGCCAAAAAGTGGTTCAGATGGCAGCGGTTACCAATTGGTGGAAAGACTAGGCCATTCAATTGCAAAGCCATTAGTTCCTGCCCTCGTCCCACTTGTTTTAGACGAGAGTCATTGGATAAGAGAGCTGTCAGGAGTAACGGTTCCAACAACGGTCACGCTTTCTAAAGCATCAGGGAAACGGATTTTTTCCTGCTCTGGCAGTACGCTCTGTACACACCGTGGTCTTTCAGGTCCAGCTGTTCTCGATATCAGTCGTCACTGGCTCATTGCACGGAGTACAGATCCAGATGTTCAGTTGAGTATTAATTGGTTGCCAAGCCAGAGTGCAGAAACAGTCGACAAGTTACTTCAATCTCGTCGTACAGGAGTATTTGGAGTATTGCGACAATGGCTTCCAGACAGGTTGGCTCGACGAATTTGTATCGAGTCCGAAGCTCCACTTGTTGGTGACTTAACTAGAAACAATCGGAAAAAGCTGACCCAAAGTATTGTGGCAACACCATTGCCTGTTACTGACAATCGAGGTTTTTCGATAGCAGAAGCGACGGCCGGTGGCGTCCCTCTTGAAGAGGTAAAACTCGAAACCATGGAAAGTAGAAAGTGTCCAGGTCTTTACCTTGCCGGTGAAGTCCTTGATGTTGATGGTCGAATCGGAGGCTTTAATTTTCAGTGGGCCTGGTCGAGTGGGTATGTAGCAGGTTCTGCAGTTGCAAAGTTGGTTACCGAAGGCAACGCTCGATAGAGAGAGCGGTTATCGTGCAAACCCAACGAAGAAGCTGAAGAGTTGCTGGCTGTCAAAATCAGCGTATGAAACAGGCACTGCAAAATCGAGTGCAATCGGAGCTGGTCCAAGCGCAGGCATGGTTATTCGGAGGCCGAACCCGGGTGCTACTCGAAAGTCTTTAATAGTTACATTTTGTTCAACCGTACCAAAATCTGTAAAGACAACCCCACGAAGGGAATCATCGGCAGTAATGGGAAACATGTATTCAACGGTGTTTAACCATTCAAATGGTCCACCAACAATGGCCTCTTGGCCACTTGCGTTCGTTTGGCGTGGGCTTGCTCCGCGAAAGACGAAGCCTCGCATCGTGTTATATCCACCAGCATAAAAGTTGTCATATGCAGGAGTATCTGGACCGGAGAATCCGAGTATGGTGCCCATCGACAAGACATGCCGCCCTGAACCATCAGGTCGCTGGTTGAGAAGAAAGTATTGACGAGCTTCAAAGACGCCTCGTGGATAGATAAACGTTCCTATAACCTGTTCAAATTCAACAGTTGCAAGATGACCCTGTGTTGGTAAGAACGGGCTGTCACGAGTGTCATGAATGAGACCACCACTAAAACCATAGACAGAGTTTTTCCCAAGCATGCCGGGGTTCGTGCCGCCCGTATTTAGGTTGCCCTGAATATCCGGGATACCCTGAACACGTGGATTAAAAATATCAACACTCTCACCACGGAAGCCAGCATTTACTGATAAATCGGGAGCAAAGACAAACTGATATCCAAGGCCAACGCGGCCCCCTACACGACCTTCAGCCCAATCGAAGAAGTAACGAGTGAAGTATGAGGCACTCGTTGAGAGTCCCACGCGAGTATCGAATAGATATGGTTCTTGGAAGGTTGCAGTGTATCGCTGTAACTCGGTACCAGGTGCTGCTTCCAGTCGAAACCTTTGGCCTGCACCACGAAAGGCAGTGCCGTTTCGTATGTCATCCCAACTTGTTGGAAGCCGAGTGATATCAAAATTCTGTTCATCAACAACAATGTTTCCAACCAAGCCAGCATTGGAGTTGACCCCTGCTCCGATCATGAGCCGTCCAGTCTGTGTTTCTTCAGCATTCACATCAACGACAACGTACGGTTCATTTCCAGGAAATACTTGGACGGGAGGCTGAGCGAAGCCCTGTGGTGGAAGCCCTGGTTGACCAACTCCAGGAACATTTGGAAGGGGATCAAAGCCAGAAGGATCTGAAAAACCAGGTTGTCCAAAACCTGACTGAGCATAGCCAGAGGGCGTGGTAGGAGCAGCTTGAGGTTGAGCGATAGGCTGCTGGGCAACCATTGGTGTTGCTGTTGGAGAGGCAGGTGGAATCCGTCCATAGTCAACAGCCCCGGGGCTTGTCGCTCCTATTGCAGATCCACCCCATGCAGCAGCATTGGTGTTCTGGGCCGTTGACGGACCGGGGACACTCGCCGGGTGAGCGGGTGCAGCCGGCTGAGAAAAGGACTGTCTATACGGTGGCGGACTTGTTGCAGTAGTTGGAGTGGCGGTGGTCGGTGGTTGATATCCGTATGCCGGACTTTGTCCCCGCCATTGTGGCTGCTCACGTGTCTCAACAGAGTGAACTGATTTCTTGTTGCTTGGAGCGTGCTCACCAACGGTATCTGCAGATTCTTGCTCGGATGGTGATGGAGCTAATTCCCCTTTGAGTACGAGGTCAAGTGTGGCGTCACCATCGTCGGGGCTCTGACCCCGAAAACCTTTCTGATTTGGTTCGCGAGCTATTAATTCAGACGGATC
>JBDOMQ010000050.1:302-3788 GCA_039831725.1 Pirellulales bacterium | reverse complement strand
GGGTGAAGCATTTTGGCAGCATACCTTTCAAAAGCCTGTCGAATCTCCTTCTGACTACTTTTGTCAAGATCCGGAAGCTTTCGGAAAAGTCGATCAAGCTCGACCTCACCGGTTTCATTCCAGCCAGCTCGCAGTTGTTCAATAACCGGAACGGTTGATCGATGGTGGAGGTCTCCCATGAACCGACGAGTTTCTTCATCGACAATTGTAAGGGCTGCAGGAAGTTGGTTTTGTCTTCTGCGTCGATTGGTATCACAGGCCTGACCAAGATCATCAATTGAGTAAAGCCAAACCCCTGGCCTGTTACCGATACGTGAATCAAAATCACGAGGGACCGCAAGATCAAGAACAACGAGCGGACGACCCCCCCGCTGGTCTTCAACAGTTCGGTATAAGTCGAGTGTTACGACGGGCTCTGTGGCGCCGGTTGTACTCACAACAAGGTCCGCATCAATAAGCTCACGAGCGATATTGTTGTAATCACCGGCTTGAGCTTCAAGCCGGTGTGCCAGGCTATGAGCCCGTTCTATGGACCGATTTATGATTCGAATGTTCTGTGCCCCTGCGTCGCGAAGATAACGAAGGGTTTCGGCTGCCATTTTACCCGCACCGATCAAAAGCACACGTTTGTCATCAAATCTTTCAAACACACCACTGGCAAAATCGGCAACTGCGATGCTCGGGATTGATAAACGTTCCCGCCCGACAGCTGTCTCAGTCGTTACACGTTTTGCAGCTCGTAAGGCTGCCTGGAAAAGTTCACCGGTAAGAGGTCCAGTTGTCCCACTTTGTTGGGCAAGCTGCCATGCCTGTTTCACCTGCGCAACGATTTGAGGTTCTCCGAGAACCATGCTATCGAGTCCAGCTGCTACACAAAATAGATGTTTCACAGCAGCAGTTCCTTGCTCACCACCGAGAACTTTGCCAGCATTGGTAGGATCGACACCTCGGCACTCTGCTAGAAACATTGCTAATTCATCTGGCGGAGGCGGCCCTCGGCGTTCCTCGTCGGCAGCGTACAGTTCAATACGATTACAGGTCGATAACAGCACTGCTTCACTGCCTGGAAACCGTTTCTGAAAGCGAGCCAGTGCCTCACTTGCTTGTTCTGATGAGAAAGCCAGTTTCTCACGTAGCTCAATTGGGACCGTGCGGTGACTTCCCCCTGCGAAGGCGAGGCTCATGAAGCATCTCCTGCGGGAATGGCTGGGACTGAAGTGTTCCCCTGTGAAGGGGCAATCCCGTGTTGTGTATTTCCAAGCACGCCCCACAAAATTGAAATAGTAAGCATCGTTAGGCTAACAAGCGATAAAAGTGCAGTGACTCTTCGGCCAATGGCTCGTTGTCGCATGACTCGTGAGATACCCGCTACTGTTATGAGCCAGACGACGAGTCCTCCCATGCGAAGAACAACGGGATCAGTCCATGGCACACTCCCCAAAAGGCCATGTTGTTGATTCACAATATTTAAGATGATCCCTGATAGAAAGCCAAGGCTTCCCGACACGGCAGCAACTATGGTCATTCGCGATGACCAGATCGATAGTTTTTCTAAGCTGGGCATACGAAATCCTTGAAGTGGGGCTTGTTTTCGAGCAAGCCGCCCAGCCTGAATAAGCCACATTCCGCCCGCTAAGCCACCAAGCACAACAGCGACGCTCATCACAAGATTGAAGCTTCCGTGAATGACGCCCCAAATTTGAGTTGCAGGGCTTTGCGGAAATGGTTCCCGGCTTGAAAGTTCAGCAGCTCCAATAAGAGCTAATACAACCGGTAGGACAAAAAGACCTACCGGTGTTCTGGGGTTAGAGACGGTCATCCAAAGAGACCCAGCTGCTAAAAGCCAAGCAGCGAGCAGATACCAATCAAACTCGCTCGATAATGGTATGGAAGCAAGTGTGGTTGAACGCCAGATAAGATAGAGGCTATGGGCGATCAGTCCTGCAGTTACAAAACCAATCATTGTGATACCGCGAACGCCGGACCGAAACCAAAGCCGACTTGCCTCGAATATGAGCGCAACACCATAGCTGGCGGCAAAACAGACCACAGAAATTCGTGAGATGAAATCAGCCATAGAAACCCTATTTAAAACTACTCACCCCACACATGCGTCAATATATTGAAAGAACATGAATCAGGGACGTATCTGAAGCAGAATGAGCATAGATAACAAAAAACCTGACCGCAGCCTTTCACTCATGAACAGACTAATTAACTATTTTCCGTTTCGAATCTTCTTATTGTAACCAGGAAATAAATAACTTTGAGCCAACAACTGGCTTTCTACAAACTATACTTAGCCGTATGAATGTCGATTCTGAATTCCCTGAAAAAAAAGAGCCAACCATTGGCAGCGTCGAAGACTCCCTTTTTATGAGGGCATGTCGCCTCGAACCGGTATCTCGTCCACCAGTTTGGCTGATGAGGCAGGCAGGTCGGTATCTTCCCGAATATCAAGCTATTCGTAATAAGGTCACGTTCTTGGAGTTATGTAAAAACCCAGAACTTTCTGCAGAAGTTATGTTGGCAACAGTAGATCGACTTGGTGTCGATGCAGCAATTATTTTTAGTGACTTGTTGCCACTGCTGCAGCCGATGGGCCTCGATTTGGAATTCGCTACTGGAGAAGGCCCGGTCATTCATAATCCACTTCGGAACCGTACAGATCTCGATCGGTTTCATGAGCTTGTTGATGTTGATTCACTCAGTTTTGTTTTTGAAACAGTACGAGCAACACGTGCCGGTCTTCAAAAAAACATACCAGTCATCGGTTTTGCGGGAGCTCCATTCACGTTAGCCGGATACGCCATCGAGGGAGGAACAAGTCGCAACTGGTTGCATACCAAACGATTTATGTTGACGGCTCCTGATGCGTGGCATGAACTCATGGAAAGACTTGCAAGGACGATTGGAAGATATCTTCATGCTCAATTTGATGCTGGAGCGAATGCAGTGCAGGTCTTTGATAGCTGGGTAGGTTGTCTCTCACCGGAACACTACCGTGAATTCGTTTTGCCTCACAGCCGTACGGTTTTTGAATCAATAGCCGGTCGAGGACCAGTAATCCATTTTGCAGCAGGCAACCCATCATTACTTCCACTTGCGGCCGAAGCCGGCGGTACAGTTATGGGTATCGATTGGCGGATCGAATTAGATCACGCTTGGCAGCAGGTGGGTTATGATCGAGGTGTGCAGGGTAATCTGGACCCAGCTGTACTGCACACTACTCCTGATGTTGTGCGTCGTTGTACAGAAGACATTCTTGCACGAGTTGCGGGACGCCCTGGACACATCATGAACCTCGGTCACGGGATATTGCCAGAAACTCCAGTTGAAAATGTGCTGGAGTTCATTGCGACCGTAAAACAAAAATAAAAAACGAGTCAAGTCATAGTAATATCACAGGCGAATTCTTTGAATATTTTTCATCTGTGTTTCTGTGCGAATTGGGGTAAAACGAAGGGTTGGACTGAACGGTATAAA
>JBDOMQ010000050.1:0-292 GCA_039831725.1 Pirellulales bacterium | reverse complement strand
CGTTGTGGCTTCATTCATTATTTTATTTATCCATTCGCGAAGCACCGACACATACTATGACCACTTTGGAGCAACGTCTCTTTCATCTTTTTGACCCGCGTGATCGCAAGCGAGCACGGAACCTCGTCCCAGAAAAAGTTATCTGTCCTCGCGTTGGCCAGGTTCAGGCAACACTTGCAAGTGATGATGGAACAAATCATGAGGTTCTGCTCGAACTCTCTGCAAATCGACGGGGCGGTATGATCCTAGAGAGTCGTTGCACAAGTCCTGATGGACGAGCTGGCAAACCATG
>JBDOMQ010000277.1:0-3792 GCA_039831725.1 Pirellulales bacterium | reverse complement strand
ATGACGGAGTTTACACGCTCACCGTTTTGCCGGTTGATTCCTCGAGTGCTGTCGGTGTTGCTTCTCGTCAATTCCCTTTCACGATTTCAACAGTTCAGCCAACAGCACCGACCTTCGATCTTGCTGATGAATCTGATTCCGGCACCAAGGGTGATGGACAAACAGCATTTAATTGGCCAGCCCTCAGCGGTGTTGCAGATCCTGACACCCGCCTCTTGATCAGTATCTACGATACCCTTGTTAGAGTTGTTCAAAGCAACAGCGAAACAGGAGAATGGGAGGCTCAGTTGCCGTGGGTTTTTAACGGAACCCATAAGGTAGTGGTTCAAGCGGTCAGCGATTCTGGAGTCTTGAGCGAGAAAACCGAAAAAGAAATTGTCGTGGATGGCGTTCGGACCGTGATGCTTGATGCGACGGACGGTGCCGTTGAATTGATGGCCTCACATGTATTGGGGAGAGAGTCACAGGGTTTTGTTGTTACGAAGGTCATCAACGGCCAATTGGAGAAGTGGTCAGAGGAACAGAGTAGTTGGCAGCCCATTCCCAATGATGAGGTACCACCCATTGCGGCCACGGTTGAGTCTCCTGCACTCAGCCGAAAGATACTATTCACCGATCGTGTGCGTTGGACGCCCCTTCAGGGGGCTCAAGGTATGAGTGCTGCCTTTGATGTCGTGCCGTTAGGTGTGCCGGGGGGGATTCATGCACCGGTTCCGACTACAGAAGACGTGCCAGGCCTCATTCGTGAGCCGCGTGTCGCGGAGATTGGGAGCCCCTTAACCGAAATTAATTGGAGTGCCCCAACATTACCTACTGACGTTTCAAGTATGCGTTATTCTGTTGAGGTGACTCAGTGGAATGGTAAAACGGCGCTCTACAACCTTCCGACAGGCACGACGGAATTGACGGTTGATGCTGGTGAAAAAGCCCTGCGTGCAAAGTTCTGGGCAGCGAATAACGCGGGTGCTGGTGGCGTCCGGAAGTATGATGCTAAAGATTTACGAGATGCTAAGGATTTATTTCGCTTTAGCATGTTGAACGGTCTCTCCGTCGCGGATGTGTCATTCCTATCCCGGAATCTTCTCGCGTTGAGCCCAACGCCGGTGCAATCAGGCAAGCCCAGTTTTGTGCTCAATGGAACGCACTCAGGTCTTGCATACCTTGAAGTATCGGCAGTTCCCGATGCGACGGAGGCTGCCTTGGGCTTGGAGGCGGGAACAAGTCCTGTTGTCTCTTACGAATCGAATCTTCTTTCAAGTGATGAGCTCGCAGCACTGAAGAAAACACCGTTCGTAGCGAACCAAATGTTTCCGGGCACTGTGGACGGTGATATTCAGCCAGACCAGGCACGAGTCTTTTTTCAGGCAGGTGAATCCCTGAAAATCGCTGGTAATGTCGATCCGAGCATTCGCGACGGTGCCTCAGTAATTATCGAAGAGGCACCTATTCTTGGGGACAATTCGTTCGGCAATTGGCATGCCACAGCTACCGTACCAGTCAGTGAAGAAGGTGCATATTCATACGAATACGAGGTGAAGTATGGAATGAGTGCCGTGCGGGTTCTTCTAAAAGCTCCACTTGCAACAATCGAGGGCGATGTCAAGGCTGCAGCTCCAGTCACGTCGACGCCAATCGTTCTCACGGATGCATATAATGCGTTCGGCATCACGACGCATCCGTGGCAGGCACCAAATCATCAGGGCTTTGATGGTAATGGAAATTATTACAATTCTGAATACTCGGGTAGCGGAAGCTCGACGCCAGTTGACGGAACACCGATCTCCTTCAATGGCTTAACGTTTCCAATTGGCCCGGTTCCGACGAAAGCGAGTCAGGTAGGCGGTGGCGGAAATTCAAGCACAAACAACCCGTTTAATTTTGTGCAAGCAGCTGGCCAGACGATAGATGTCGATGTTTCCGCGGTACAATCGCAGTACCTTTATTTGGCAGGTGCTGGTGCCAATGGTGATCAACTTGCTCAGCAGATAACGCTGAACTTTGAGGATGGATCAACAGAGACATGGACACAATCGTTCACCGATTGGTCGAACAATGGCTCTTCGAATAAGCCAATCCCCTACAAGGGTGAGCATGTGATCCTCTCCCAAGCTGAGCGAATAAACCAACAGGGCAACCTTGTCAATATTCCATCCTATGTCTACTCATACGGCTATAAACTTCACGGTAAAAAACTTTCGAGCATTACCCTGCCGAACAACTCGGACCTTGGCATTCTTAGTGCGGTTGTCGCAGACGCGCCAAAGGTGGAAGAAGCTATGGAGCGAACATTCCTGCTCGGTCACATGAACCTCAGTGGCGTTGATCTATTGAATCTCACTATTAAAAACGAATCGAACATAGGCACGGGGGGTGGCCCTCTCACTTTTAACTTTGCTGACCAACCCGTTTCAAATTCGGCGGGAGCTTCTACACCAACGTATAGTACTCACAAAATTACAGTTCCGATGGGTGAAGAGCGAAGTCTGACCTGGGTCGGAACCAATGGCTACAGTCAGATGAACTTCTATGTAACGAAGCCTAAAGACAAGAAGAATTTCCTAGTAAATTGGAAGAGTGGCAAAGGCAGCCATGATAATTGGGGCGCAAACATTTCTCCATCACTCAATTCCCAGGTTAAGTCTGGTCAGAAGTGGACGCTCACGGTGCAGAATGCTGGCCTTGGGTACTGGGGTTTTCTCGATTCTGCTCATGGCACCAATCTTCCCTCGGCAAGCAAAAAATATCCCGCGGGGGCACAAATGCACATTGAAACTGCTGCTGAGGCCAAGGCTCAGCCACCGTGGGCTGTTGCTGTTGAAGAAGTTGTTGGGGAAATCGTCGGCACAGTGGTGGTTTCTGTCGCGACGTTCGGTCTGGCAGATGTGGCGGTGGGAGCCGCTGTTGGGACTGAGGTCATTGTTGATAGCGGTGCCGCTGTCTCGGAGGAACTCGTCTCATCAGTTGTAGATGTTGAACAGCTTGACGCTTCGGTGGTCGAAACAGAAGTGTTGAGTGATTCTGAGTTGAGTGTGACTGAAGAAGAGTTGAGTGAGTCTGAGTTGAGTGAGTCTGAGTTGAGTGAAGCAGAGTTGAACGAGGCAGTTCAGTCAGAGCTTGAGTTGGTCATCACGCAGCCCGTTTTTGAACAGACGTTTGACACCATCGAAGTACTTGATGACGACATAGTTAGCAGTAGCTTTCAGACGGATACAATTATCACTGATTCGGACGTCTCAATGGAAGTTGAACTCTCTGATTCGGACGTCTCATTGGAATCAGAAGAAACTGTTTATGAGGATTTGCTTCCACCGGATCTCAATATTTTTGACCAAATCAGCGCAAAACTTTCAGAATGGGCTAGTGACTTTAGTGATTGGTTTAGAGGTTTTGGATCGTTCGATGTATAAGGTGAGAACGTTAATCATTACTTGCCGTGCCTCCGATGAATCGCTATCTCGAACATCTGTACGTTTTGGCAATCGTTTCATTTTTCATCCTGCAAGAATTTCCCCATACGATTAAAGCCTCCGAACACCACTACCCCGAGCCAGACCACCACAGGGGTTGGTGTTGGGTACCTCGTATACGGTAACTGTTCTGCCAAAGACGCAGTACGGCGACGGAACACCTGCAAGTCTCACGCAGGTGTATCCAGTGTAGTTTCCGCACGAGCCATCTTTGGTGAATCAAGCTTGAGTGAATCAATAAACAAAAACCCGGCGAGGTGTTTTTACCAGTAAGGCTATTAGCAGCCGATCATTTACCGGTTTTTATAGAACAATTCGTTATTCG
>JBDOMQ010000146.1:0-3799 GCA_039831725.1 Pirellulales bacterium | reverse complement strand
GGTCTTCGACAGTGTCGACATATTCACAACCACCATAATAGCGTCGACCCGGATATCCCTCGGCATACTTATTAGTCAATACGCTCCCGACTGCCTGCATAACCGCTGGGCTCGTGAAGTTTTCACTTGCAATCATTTCGAGGCCTTCCGCTTGCCGGTTTTGTTCCGCAGCGATTGATGACCAAATTGCGGGGTCTTCTAGTTCAACAAAGTTCACGGATCACCTCTCGGTTATGTAGCTGGTTTGAAACCAGTGCGTCTGGCTCCATCTCAATCAATCTTAAACTATTGTGTGAGCGGAACGGCAGGGCGTCAACGAATGAAAGTGAATCCGGCTAGCAGCAGCGGCTCTGGCATGAATGTAATCACCGGGATGACAAATGAACCGAGGCCCAGAATTGTTCTCGCGGTGCCTAAAGGCTGTGATTCGTTCCGAATCCGCGGGTGATCGACACCCATAAAAGTGATTATAACAACCATTAAAACCCAATGATCAGCTCCTGTAAGAATAATAGCGGTTATTGCTCCCAGGAGAACACTTCGGGTCACCCAGCAGGAACGCTGACCAAAAAGAGCGTGCAAAATATGCCCACCATCGAGCTGGCTGAGAGGAATCATATTTAGTCCGGTTACCAGAAAGCCTACCCAGCCAGCAAGCAAGAATGCATTCGGAGTAAGCACCTGGCCTGTTGGTAAATCTGGCCGAACAAGCCTCAAAAGCCATGATGCTAGTAACGGCATTGAAAACAGGCTGCTGTCTGCCGGTTGAGCAAGCGTCAGCCCTATTGCAAAAACAGGAACCGCAACAAGAAGACCAGCGAGGGGGCCAGCTAAGGCTATATCGAATAATTGCTTTCTGTCTGCCCGAGATCCTTCCATGCCAATTACGGCTCCAAGTGTCCCGGTCAGCATCACTGGCAGTGGTAAAAAAAATGGAAGGGTTGCAGGAATTCGATGACGCCATGCTGCAACAAAGTGCCCTGCTTCATGCGCAGTCAAAATTGCCATCACCGAGACCATGTAGATCAGGCCTCGTGACCAGTGCTCTGTTAAATCATTTGTAAAGCCACCGTAAAAACCAAGAACTACCGGTTGCCAACCAACTGTTCCAGCCGCAAATGTTGTGAGGCAGGTTCCGAGGAAGAGGTAAAACTGCAATCGAATGCGTGCTGACTGTGGCCGAACGCGGTCGAGATTCCTCGCCTGGTAATTCTCGTTCGTTGCCAAACCCACCGGTAACCGGGAAGTTTCAGCCGGAGTTGAAAAATCAAGTGTTTTGACAGGGTCTTCTCTCATGGAACACTACAGAATAGCCCTTGAGAAAGAAATTTGGCTGCTACACTTTTATTTTCCCTTAAAAATAGGTGATAGATTTATATTGAACAGGTCGGAAGACATCTTCCCAGAAAGCAAAACTATCTGTGCCATGAATGACACCGCCCCTAAAACAACCGAACCTGCTGGTATCCGACGACAATTTGCTGGCAGCGATCTTCAGGAACTCGCTGAAAAACACGGAACTCCAATCTACGCGTACGATGCCTCCGTAATTCGGCAGCGCTGCGCTGACTTAGCTGATTGGGACACGGTTCGTTTTGCGCAGAAAGCATGCTCAAATCTTGCGATCCTTGACCTTGTTCGGCGTGAGGGTGTGCTTGTGGATGCTGTAAGCCACGGCGAAATCGCGAGAGCCATCGCTGCGGGCTATTCAACGAAAAGTCAGTCAAAAGGCCAGGACAATTTACCGGCGGCAGATCCAATCGTTTATACAGCAGACATTTTTGATCGTGAAAGCCTTGAAGCTGTTGTTGAGCATGGCATTCATGTCAATTGCGGGTCTGCAGACATGCTTGAGCAATTGGCGGAACGCGTACCAGGCGCAAATGTAACGCTTCGAATAAATCCTGGATTCGGACATGGTCATAGCCAGAAAACCAATACCGGAGGAGAAGGCTCCAAGCATGGCATCTGGCATGAATCCATTCCAGATGTCCTTCAACGAGCAGAGTGGGCTGGACTCGCCGTAACCGGTCTCCACATGCACATTGGCAGCGGTGCTGATTTAGACCATCTTGCCACGGTTGCTGAATCTCTTGAGAAGACAGCACTCGACATTGGCCGCTCCCTTACAACCATAAGTGCAGGCGGAGGACTCCCGGTCCCTTACCAGAAAGATGAACGCCGAGCTGACCTGTCGGGATACTTCAACTTATGGGACACCACGAGAAAGCGTTTGGAAGATTCCTTTGGTCATCGAATCCGCCTAGAAATTGAGCCCGGTCGGTACCTGACCGCTGAGTCTGGCATTCTGGTTACTGAAGTGAGAGCGATGAAGCGACAAGGATCCAAAAAGTATCTTTTGGTTGATGCAGGCTTTCATACTCTTGCCCGACCGGTGTTGTATGGCTCGTATCATCCAATGAGTCTTTGCCCAACATCTACGACACCTCCTGATGAACTTGAGGCCGTTGCAATAGGAGGCCCACTCTGTGAATCTGGCGACATATTTACTCAGGAAGAGGGAGGGTTCGTATCGACTCGTGAACTGCCCCCTGCCCGTGTCGGTGACCTTCTCGTTATTGAGGTTGCTGGTGCGTACGGATTCGTTATGGCCAGCAACTACAACTCAAAGCCTTTTCCTGCTGAAGTCCTCATTGACGGCGGCACATCGCGACTTGTTCGGGCGCGACAAACTGCCGAAGAGCTCTTCGTTGGTGAGTCTATTCCACAGGAATGAATTCGACTTGGATGACAAATGCTGCTCGCTTGTATCTTTTTCGACCTGAAAGCAAAGACATCTGAGATTTCGGTCTTTTCACAACACATAACTGTGCAAAATTATACAAAAACCAGTCTTTTACACATTTCAGGCCAGATCGATCTCGCACCCGAGTAATTCGATTTGGTCGGAGGAATGCTCACGGCTACAATACAAGCATTCAGGTTTCCTTCCTCAAATTCCGATAGCAAACCATATGGCAAAGCAGGGTCCCAGAAAAAAACTTCCGAAGGAATTGGCAGTAATCAATGCCGATAATTGCACTGGCTGCGAGAGCTGTCTCGAAGTCTGCCCTGTAGACTGCATCTTCAAGGTTCAGCAATATGACCAATTCCACAACCTTCAAAGTTGGTGTGAAATTGATATTGAACGATGCGTTGGCTGTGAAGTTTGCGTCCATATTCCCGGGAAAAAGTCGAACCCCTACGACTTGAAGGTCTGTCCGTGGGACGCGATTGAGATGATTCCGACCGAAGAAGTAGCTGTTGCCGTTTCACAGATGGGTGGACCACCGGAATATGTTGAGGAAAATTGGGATCGCCTCGTCGACACGGCGCAGCATTTAGCTGAACTAAAAGCAGCGAAATAGGTTTGCCGGAATTGTGAGCCGGATATTCGTTTGATTCAAACTTTGCGTCTTTCTGAATAAACTGTATAGTGTACATAAATACATCATCCAGTCGTCGGGTCACGTCATGTCGGATTCACAGTTTGAGGAATGTTCCCAGCTTACTCGCAACGAGCATTTGTTTGATCGGCTCAGGCTTGCAGCAATACCTGGCCTCGGACCAATCCTCCGACGGCGTCTGATCGGTCAATTTGGTTCAGCATCCGAGGTTTTACAAGCAAGCGTGGCTTCCCTTGAAAGCATTCATGGGGTTGGCCGCCATCTCGCGTCTGCCATTTCAATGAGCAGTACTCATGACAAGGCATCTCGCATTCTTGATGACTGTCAGCAGCATGGTATCGATATTGTCTTGGATACGGACCCGGTATTCCCTGAACTCCTTTCTCAGATTC
>JBDOMQ010000293.1:0-19271 GCA_039831725.1 Pirellulales bacterium | reverse complement strand
ACGGTGTTACGTCACTCGAAGAAATGCAACGAATTTTCACAGCGAAGAAGAAATCGAAGTCACGAAGACCCAAATCAAAAACTTGATCGATGACAGTGAGGACATGAGTTGTGAGTATTGGTAAAGCCGAAGGGAATGCTGATGAATATCGTCCAATAAGTACGCTTGCAGTACTTGCTCTTGTTGCGGGATGTTGCTCAGTTTTTTCATTGGTAAGCCAAGTGTTGTGGGTGATTCCAATACTTGCGGGCGGGCTGTCAATTGCAGCGATCAGGGATACTACGGTTGGGACTTCGCATAAAGTCGGTCGAGGCATTGCTCTAATTGGCTTGGCTTTATCTGTTGGGTTTGGGGCACAGTCCTTTAGTACTTTTTCGGTAAACGCATGGATTGACCATAGTCGCGCTGGTGAAACGGTCCTGCAATGGCACCAGGCGATTCGTGCAGGAGAGTGGGACGTCGTTCATGGGTTTTGTGTACCAGGCCTGCTCCCACAAGAAGAAGCAAATTTTGATGATCCGGATCATGATGAACATCGGCATGATTCTGCAGAAAGCAGGAAGTCATCCGAGATCAAGGCTTTACGGGAATTGCCTGTTGTCCGGTCGCTTGCAGCATGCAACAAAATTACAATTTCAGATATAGTTCGTGGCGATCAGCAGTACCGAGAGTCATTACATGTGACTGTCGACGTCAGCGAATGTGAGCAACATTCAGAAGATGCATTACCGCTCGTAGTTGAGCTCTGGTTGAATCGGAAGACTCAAGAGGAGCCCGACATAGGCGAAGATGCGGCTGGATTTCAGAAGGTTGAAATATGGCAGATCATCAGACTTGACCCATCAGAGTAAATTCTTTTCATAGACAGGCATGCTTCCTGCATGAAGTCAGGTATTGTCTGAATTGAAGTAACGGATGGCGTCAATTGATTCTGCGCGAGACACCAGCATCATGAGACGATCGAATCCAAGGGCAACCCCAACACCCTCTGGCATATTATCGTGCACGGTGAGTAATCTATTTGGGAGAGGTAGCTCGTGTTTCTCAAATGACCTCCGGATTGTGTTTGTTGTTTCGAGCCGGTTTCGAATAGTTGAAGAGCATGTCTCTTCCTGCCACCCATTCATAAGTTCAATGCCAGCAACGAAAACTTCAAATCGAAGTGAGAGCTGTTTATTTAGTGGATCTAATTTTGCAAAAGCGGACTCACACGCAGGCCAGGATTCAAGCATGGTTGGTTGAGAAATTCCAAGCCGTGGAGACACGACCTCTGAAAGTAAGAGTTCAAATGCAAGGCTCCACTGCTGGTTTTCAGGAAGATTAGAAATACTGTCTGGAATTCCAACATTATGAAAAGTAGATGCCTTCAGTAAGGCACTCACACTGGCCGTTATCGGGTCGATGTTGGCATGCTGAATGAATGCTTCCCTGCATGGTAGTCGCTGCAGTCCGTTGGTATGGAGTGAATCTTGCAAGAGCAGCGTGATTAGTTCAGCAGTTGAAGTCAGGTCTGCCCCGGGCTCATACCATTCGAGCATCGTGAATTCAGTATCATGATGCGGACCTCGCTCTTTACTACGAAAGCAATGTGCAAACTGATAAATTGATCCAGAATCTTCTGCAAGCAATCGCTTCATATGAGGTTCTGGACTAGTCTGTAAAAACTTTTTTTCGTTCCCGTGCATAACTATGTAGGGGTCAATCGATGCCTCTGGTAGTATTTCACTCGAGACAATTGGTGTGTCAACTTCAAGAAAACCTCGGCTCTCGAGGCGATGACGAATCAGAGAACGAACCGTAGCTTGGCGTTGAAGAAGTTGGCGAACACACATGAAGAGACTGCAGGTTGTGATGAGTGATACTGCTCGGAAAATGAACTACTTCGTTGAGAGTTTATCAGCATCTTGGCGATAGATCAGTACAGGGCAAGGTGCATGCCGTACAACGGCTTCGGCAACACTGCCCATCAAAATTCTGCTGAGTCCTGTTCGGCCGTGTGTTCCAAGTACGATGAGTTCTGCTTTTTCTTCCTCGGCAACCCGTACGATTTCTGTTGCCGGATCTCCCATAACAAGGCGATGTTCAAAAGTGAGTCCAGGGTCAGATGGACATACATCTTGAAGCATCTCAAGTATCCGTTCGGAACTTGGCTCAGGAAGACCGTAGTAGAGTTCACCACCACCGTAGGCAAGAGGTGGTTCTTCAATGTGGAGAATGATAAGGCCTGCTGAAGACTGTTTGGCCAGATTTTCGGCGTGGACAAGTGCTGCATCACTAGCGGTTGAAAAGTCTGTTGGGAAAAGAATTTTTTTCACACTCATGACTCACCTCAGTTGATAATGAATAAGTCTGCTTGTAGAAACCCCTCATTCTCATAATATCCTTTGATATACGAAAAGACGAACCTCTTCATCAGTTCATTTTTACGGAGGCAAGCTTTCTAAGCCTACGAAACTTGATGGACCAGTCGTTTTTCAAGACAGATTGATGTCTCATGACAGTGGAGTTATCCAAGACGCATGCCGGGCAACGCTCCGCTATCTGGCGAAAGAAGGTAGACACCATCGGCTCCTGCTCCACTTGCAGCAACGACCATACCTTCGCTGAGGCCAAATTTCATTTGCCGGGGAGCAAGATTGGCAACTATGACGACGAGTCGCCCATGAAGATCTTCAGGCCGATGAAACTTTTTGATGCCAGCAAATATTGTACGACGGTCATCGCCACCTAGTGATACTGTAAGCTTTAGTAGTTTACGAGCCTCGGGGACTTCTTCGGCATCGACGACTCGTGCAACCCGTAAGTCTACTTTCGAAAAATCGTCGATAGTGCATGTTTCTGCGAGTGAATCTGACTCAAGCGGTTCTGTAGAATCTTGAGGAAGAGTACCCGCTTCTGATTTGATGGGTGATGTTTCGGACACAGTAGATCCTTGTGGGGTGGATGATAAGTTACTTGAGGCAGCAAGAAGCGCATCAGTTTGTGAGGATTCAATTCGTTGCATCAATGGTCGGAAGGTAGCAACAGGTAGATTTTCTAGCGGAGTTTGTGATTGCTGCCAATCTGTTATGGGATCACCAACAAGTTCAGCAACGTCGTCCGCTAGTTTTGGAAGAACAGGGGTCAGGTAAACTACTAATTGACGGAATAGATTGAGCGAGACACTAGCAACATCCTGTAATCTTTGTTGCTCCTGGAGGCCTTGTTTGGCCAGTTTCCAAGGTTGTTCAGTATCGACATACTGGTTTGCTCTATCTGCTGCTTGCATGATGATCCGCATTGCTCGTGCGAAGTCACATGATTCATAGGCAGTAGCTATTGCTTCACCATCAGCGGCTGCTTTGGCAAAAAGACCACCATCGTCTGGATACGTAGAAGAGAGGCCCGTTTTTTTCAGCCAACGGGCTGTGCGGCTTGCAAGGTTCACAAGCTTTCCAATCAAGTCGGTGTTTACCTTCGTCGTAAATTCTTCAAGATTGAGATCAATATCATCAATGCCACCCGAAAGCTTTGTTGCGTAGTAGTACCGCAGAGCTGCTGGATTCAAGTGGTCAAGATATGTACGGGCCAAGAGGAACGTGCCACGGCTTTTCGACATTTTCTGGCCATTCACGGTTAGAAAACCATGAACGCGAACCTTTGTAGGAAGGTTCATGTTCGCGATTTCAAGCATTGCTGGCCAGAACAATGTGTGAAAGTAGGTGATGTCTTTTCCAATGAAGTGGTGAATTTCTGCATTAGGCTGGTTTGAATCCCCAGAGCACCACCAGTCAGCAAATGACCCTCCGTGTTTTTTCGCCCACTGTTCAGTGGTAGCGATATAGCCAATGGGTGCATCGAACCAGACATACCAATAATGGCCAGGTGCATCAGGGATTTCAAAACCAAAATATGGAGACGGACGTGAGATGTCCCAGTCACGTAGAGGCTCGTTGAGAAAATGCCCTGCAAGATAATTCGAGATTTTCGGATCAAGAGCTTCAGATTCTTGTGTCCATTTGGTGAGGAAACACCGAAAGCTTTCCAGCGTGACAAAGAGGTGCTCAGCTTTTCGTATCTCAGGTGTTGTGCCAGAGAGTGTACTGATAGGGTTTGTGAGTTCGGCGGGCGAGTATGTTGCGCCGCAGATTTCACATGAATCACCATATTGATTAGAAGCCTGGCACTTAGGACAACCACCTTGAACAAATCTATCAGCGAGAAATACACCTGTTTTAAGATCAAAGAGCTGACTCACCTCTCGCTGGGTAATTAAGTTTTGCTTTCGAAGAGATTGCCAGATGCGGTTACACAATGAACGATTTTCTTCACTGTCGGTAGATCCATAATGATCAAATGCAATGTTGAAGCCCTCAAAGTCAGCTAAATGGGCATCCCGCATTGAAGCAATGAGTTCCTGTTCAGTGCGTCCTTCGGCCTGCGCTCTGATCATGATGGCTGTGCCATGCGTGTCGTCAGCACACAGGTAAATCGCTTCATTACCACACAGCCGTTGGAATCGTGCGAAGATATCTGTCTGGATATATTCGACTAGATGCCCAAGATGAATATGACCGTTGGCGTACGGAAGAGCCGAAGTAATCAGGATTCGGCGGGTTTTGGGCATGATGCCTTTAGAGCGAAAGAGCACAGGATGATGGTAGTTCGATGTCGCGTCGCTTTGTGAGCTGCGTTGGTCGAATCCGCAAAATGATAGTCTAAAATGAATACTGAATTCAAGAAAAGTCATTGTGCGAGGTACTTCAGCACGTGGGCGGACTATCTTGCGTATTAGGCCACAGGAACCCCGATTTCCGTACCCTACCCGAATTGCCTCACGTTCCGTATTTAGGTTGTTATAAGAAAAATGCTCTTGTCCGCAGCCCCGTGCCACCGCCACTATCTCTCCGTCTGGTTTTTGGTGAGTTGGTTTGTTTTTCCAATGACAAGGATGTCACTGGCAGACTGAGTGCTCACCAGACAATATGAGTGCAATTACTGGCCTGAAAAATTTTGGGTCTCATGGAGTCACGGATGTCCCGAGTCTTTCGTTTTGTGTTGTTGTCTGTTGTTTGCAGTCTTATGTGTCTAATACCCAGTATTGCACGCTGCCAAACAATTGCTCCGGCAACAGCTGCAACAACCGGTGATGTTGTCCTACTTGATTTTTCGGCAGACTGGTGCGGTCCCTGTCAGCAGATGGCACCTCTTATTGGAGAAATTGGCGCAGCCGGTTGGCTTGTCCGGCACGTAGATGTCGACCAGGAACACGATATCGTCAAGCGTTTTCAGGTAACGGGAGTTCCCTGTTATATCTTGCTGGTAAAGGGTCATGAAGTTGGTCGAATCGATGGGGCTACCACTCGGAGTGAGCTTGAAAAGCTTCTTGCGAAAAGTCGGCAGCC
Organism: Pirellulales bacterium; assembly: GCA_039831725.1. GTDB lineage: Bacteria > Planctomycetota > Planctomycetia > Pirellulales > UBA1268 > UBA1268. The sequence goes on along the minus strand of JBDOMQ010000293.1, from coordinate 13,887 downwards.
ATTGGGCTTGTCGAAACGTGCTGTCCCAACTGATTCTCCAACTGTCAATCAAATACCTGGGGTACCTGTCCCCGTAAGTAACTCCACTACCCATCTTGCAACAGAGTCTGCAGTGTCACCTACGGTTCATCCGCCGGCACAATTGTCAGGTTCGGTGAGCCAGCCACTTGTTGGCCAGGCCGCTGAACGGTCGCTCCGAGATCCACAAGGTGTAAAACAGCAACCAGCCCCGGCGCCACCACCTACATTAGCTGTTGAAACGAAATCTGCACTTCAACGTAACCTGATTCAGGCCACCGCGAGATTGCGAGTGCAGGATCCGAATGGAGCTTCGTGGGGAACTGGAACTGTCATCGATTGTCGACAAGGAGAAGCTCTGATACTTACATGTGGGCATATTTTTCGTGATTCTGTTGGAGAAGGCTCAATCGAGGTCGATTTGTTTGGCGATCCCTCTGCTGATCGTTTAGCTGGACAGATGGTGTCCTATGATCTGGATCGTGATCTTGCACTCGTGAGTGTTTTCACAGAGGCGATTCTGGAGCCCGTCAAAATAGGCTCTGTCGGTCGCCCGCGTGACGTTGGTGAAGGCGTTGTCACGATTGGTTGTGACGGAGGTCGTGAGCCAACTATGCACGTGAGCCGAGTTACTTCAGTCGATAAGTATCTTGGCCCGGCGAATGTCCAGGTCGCTGGACAGCCCGTACAGGGCCGTAGTGGCGGCGGCTTATTCGCACTTGATGGAACACTCTTGGGCGTCTGCAACGCTGCTGACCCGGAGGACAACGAAGGTCTTTTCGCAGCACTTCCATCAATTCATGAACATCTCGATGAAGCTGGACTCGCGTTTGTCTACAGACATGTTTACCCCGGCACCGAAAATGAACTTGCAGGAAACGCTGACAGATCAACCGTGCCTCACTTGCCAGATGCGATGCCAGCTTTTTCTTTTGATCGTCGCGACAGAGCAGATGCTGTACCTACTGCGTCAAGTGGTCCACGGACTCCTGCCGAAGGCGTTGATCCACTGATTATCGATCAAACTGAAAGACGAAACCCACCCCCCCTTTCGTCACAAGCCATAGAAGATGGCGAGCAGATGCAGAATCTTTCTGCAGGCGAGCAAGCTCTGCTTGATCACGTGCGGGAACATGGTGGGGATGCTGAGGTGATATGCATAGTTCGACCTCGAGGAGCAAGCCAAGCAGAAAGTGAAGTATTTATGCTTCAGAACGCGAGCCCTCACTTTGTTGAACGACTATCCAAGGTGCACGAACAGGGAAATGTTACAAGTGAGTGATTTCCTTGTAGATAAGAAAAATCTATGCACCAGATTCTGATTCGCCATGGCGAGAGTTTGTCCAACCGCGAAGGAAGGGTTCAAGGGCAAGCAGACGTAAAGCTTTCTGATACAGGTCGTCAGCAGGCAAACGCAGTCGCTTCATGGTGCCAGAGTCAGCCGTTTGCAAATAAATCCTGCGAACTCTGGAGTAGTCCGCTTTGCCGAGCCCGCGAGACGGCTGATTTAATCGGAAAAGTAACAGGTCTCACCGTTCAGATTGCAGATGAACTTGTTGAGCTGAATGCAGGTGTATTCCAAGGACATCTATGGGATGATCTGGCGGATCGCTTTCCTGAGGACGTTGCTCGATGGCGTTCAGGTGATGTTGATTTTCAGATACCGGGGGGAGAGTCAAGGCGGCAGCTTGCGGAGCGAGGACGTCATGCTCTGCAGTCTCTTTCAAGTCGATCTGTTAAGAGCATGATCATTGTGGCTCATGGAGGTGTTTTAACGGCAGCACTTGGTCTTCTTGTTGGACGCGATCACTCTTTGCTCGCAGAAGTTGCTGAAAGGCCTTTTACCCGCTTGCCAGCACTTGGGAATTGTTCGGTATCCCAGCTCAAATGGCCAGGTCCGGAATTACTTTCTTTCAATGAAACAGATCATCTCGGTTGATGTCAGGGGCTCGTTTTTTGGTGATTTAATCCAGTGATAAGATGGGCTTAATTGTCGGCAAGTATTGTCTTCAAGTGCATCTCAGGGAAGACTGATGAGCACTACGATTACATTGTTTTTTGACGCAGTGATCTAGACGGACGTACAACGTTAAAGAGCCGTACTTCCAGTTAAAGGCTGTGTGCTGCCGGCTAAATTAAATAAATTGTATTCAGTGTTTGAAGAAATAAAGCAGTTGCTGATATCGAAAGAGTATTCATGAGCAAGAGAATAAGTGCACCAACGAGATCTGCCCCCTGGGAATTCCCAGAGGCTGGTGCTATTTATTCCTTCATCTTCAACGCCACGCTGATTTTTCTGGTGTTCTTAGCTGGATCAGCTTTGGAAGCGAACGAGTCCGCTAGGTTTTCAGGAACACGAGCAATGGAATACCTGGAAACAATTTGTGAACTTGGACCCCGTCCGAGTGGTTCCAAAGGAATGCAGGAACAGCGAGAACTTCTCATCCGTCATTTTCAAAAAGCAGGAGCGAAAGTCTTTCGTCAGGCTTTCCGAAGCCGGGATGGTCGGACTGGTGACTGGGTGCGCATGGAGAATCTCATTGTTTCGTGGCATCCCGAGAGAAATGACCGGGTGCTTTTAGGAGTTCACTACGATACCCGGCCATATCCTGATCGAGATCGGCGTGATCCTCGGGGAGTTTTTCTTGGTGCGAATGATGGCGCAAGCGGTGTTGCAGTTTTGATGGAGCTCGCTGATTCGATGTCGGAAATAAAGGGAGCAGTGGGTGTCGATTTTGTGTTCTTCGATGCAGAAGAATACGTTTTTGAAGAGGGCCGGGATTCCTACTGTCTTGGGTCACTATTTTTTGCCAGACAATATGCCAACTCTCGAAAGGCTGGAACGATACCATACGCCTATCGTTGTGGAGTTATTCTAGACATGGTTGGTGATAGTAATCTTACAATTTGGCAGGAACAGCAGAGTGTTGATTGGCCCGATACACGCCCAGTTGTTGAATCAATTTGGGCGACGGCAAAACAACTACAGATTCGGGAATTTGTTCCACGCCCGAAGTATGTTATCAATGATGATCATGTTCCACTTCGAATGACCGGTGGCATTCCAACGTGTGATATTATTGACTTCGACTACCCGCACTGGCATACAACACAAGATATTCCAGCGAATTGCTCTGCGAAGTCCCTTGGTTTAGTAGGACAGGTCATGCTTTCGTGGCTTCAAAAGAACTACTGATTGGTAGGAAGTCAGAATTTATGAAGTCACGTAATCCAGCCACGCCTGTTCCGATAGTTGTTCCTGATCTTGGGCTTGGTGAAATCCCACTTGTTCTTTCCTTATGGCTTGTTCCGCAAGGAAGTAATGTTCTTGAGGGTGATCGCATTGTTGAATTGGCTACGAATCCAGCTACAGTCGATTTGCTCGCTCCTGTTGCCGGTGAGTGTGTCCGCCAATTTGTTGACGAAGACACTATTGTATTTCCTGGCATGATTGTTGCGGAAATTCTTCCCGAGGATGTGCAAAAATGAACCCGTCATTCATTCGAAGACTGTTTCATGACTGGTCTTTGAAAGGAGATGCGGTTGCGGCATTTGGTGGTGCTGGAACAATGTTTCTCATTCAACCACCGTGTGACGTGTGGTTTTTTGCATGGGTTGCACCGTTCCCGTGGCTCTGGCTGATCATGAAGAAGCCCAGTCATGTGCCACCAAAATTCTGGCAAATGATCTGGTGTGCCGGTTTTATTCATTGGCTTGCAACGATCCACTGGCTTCGACTTCCTCATCCTGCAACTTCATTGGGCTGGGTCTGTTTGTCGGCTTATCTAGCGTGTTATCTGCCTATTTTCATTTGGTCTGCTCGACTCCTGATGCGGCGGTGGCGGTGGCCGCTTGTCGCGGCGGCACCACTAGCATGGGTAGCGTGCGAGCAGTTGCGTGGCGTCCTTTTCGGTGGCTTTACATTTGCAATGCTCGGTCATTCACAATGGCGATGGACCACCCTGCTACAAAGTGCAGACATTGCCGGTGCCGTCGGTATCAGCGGTATTGTAATGCTTGTGGCAGCAGCGCTTTTCCGTCCAATATCGTCTTGGCGGACGAAAGAAGCAGTCCGAGAAGTAGTACTGGCCACCGGCATCCTTGGTGCATCTATTTTTTATGGTCATTGGCGGCTTACGACGACTCCTGAGCCTCGTGTTGCACCTCTGGAGACATTGCTTGTCCAAGGTGCCATAGATACTGAACTTAAACACGAACCAAATGCCTTTCAGGAGGTGACTCAGCAGTATGACGAACTGACTCGCAGTGGCCTCCTAGAAAGCTCCTCATTGCCCGACTTGATTCTCTGGCCTGAAACAATGTGGCGAATTGGTCTTCTTGAAATTGATCCAAATGAACGATTGCCTACAAGCGTTATGACAGCAATGCTCAGCGAAACTGAGTTGGCAGAAAATAGTGATGCTGATGATGTTGCGTTGCAGACCCTCTGCCGTCAGCGGCTCGAAGAGGAACGCCTTGAACCACTTTCAACCTATGCAAAATCATACGGTACGAATTGGCTTGTCGGTGTTGACAAACAGGTTGTGACATCGAGTGCTGTCACAGGAACGCAGTACTTTAATTGCGCTGTTCTCCTCGATGCTCGTGGTCAAATCCGAGAGACCTATGCCAAAATGAAACCTGTTCTTTTTGGTGAATATGTTCCCTTTGCTGAGACATTTCCATGGCTCTATCGTCTTACCCCGCTTCCTGTCGGTCTGACAGCTGGCCACCAGCCACTTGTGACGTCCGTAGCTGGCAGGCGGCTGACGTGTACGATCTGTTACGAAACAGCACTCCCAGAGACAATTCGTTCACTCGTTCGATATTGTCGCCAAATAAATGGCGGTCCTGATCTCATTGCAAATCTGACCAATGATGGCTGGTTTTGGGGTTCCAGTGAACTCGACATGCATCTCACAGCAGCTATTTTTCGTGCGGTTGAGGTTCGGACACCAATTGTTATCGCTGCAAATACTGGTTTTTCGGCCTCTATTGATAGTTGTGGGCGTTTGCGTGCATGTGGTCCACGCAGAAAAACAGCTACTTTACGTGTTGCAGTCGTACCAGACGGACGTTGGACGCTTTGGCTTCTCTGGGGCAGCTTTCTGCCTGGGATATGTGTAGCGATTACGGCGACAGTGGCGTTGGAACACTGGGTCAGAAGAGGTACCCTTACGTAAGATAGTTGGAGGAATACCGGCTTTTGGGACGAATCAAACGATAGAAGCGTAATATTGGACGACTGGGCCGCTCGGGCGAAAGCTACGGAGCGACCAGGCCGTTGTTTTAATTCCTTATTCGGCGGTACGGATTCGGTCATGAATACTCTCGGGAAGATATTTGTTTTTGCTGTGATGGTCATGAGCGTTGTGTTCATGAGCTTTGCGATTGCAATTTTTTCATCGCACACAAATTGGCAAAAAGAATCACAGCGACTTGCGACTGAACTTGAAGAGGTTAAAGCAGAGCGACAGGCGAAAGAATCAGAGCTCACAACACTCAACGAACAGATTGCTGCATCAGAAAAAGATCGTGAGCAGGTTGTTGCAAAACTTGAAACGGCACTTCAGCAAAAAGACACAGAACTCGATGGCCTGAAGAAAAAACGTGAGGCGGAACTCAGCGACCTCGACAAAGATATCAAAGAACTTTCAGAGGCGAAAGATGAGCGAGATGCTGCCGAAAAACTTGTTGGTGAGTTGCGAGAAGAAATCCATAGCCTTCAGGATAACCTCAAAGGGTCGGTGAATCGAGGAGCTGAATTGGCTGCTGAATTGCATCAGTCGGAGTCTGAGTTAGCAATGGCCACGGAACGAAAAAAGCAGCTTGAACAACAAGTGGCAAATGCAAGAGTAGTCCTACAGCAGAATGGGCTTTCGTTAACGCGGCCCGAAACAGTCATACCAGTTGTTGGTGGAGTTATTACTGCTGTTGCAAATGATCTTGCCGAAGTTTCGATCGGAAGTGACGATGGGCTTCAAACTGGGCATGAGTTAGAAGTTTTTCGCGCCGATGAATATCTTGGTCGTCTTCGTGTAGTCAGTGTAAAACCAGACCGTGCTGTTGTTCGTGTGCTTAAAGACTTTGCACGAGGAATTGTTCAACGAGGCGATCGCGTTGCGACCCGGCTCAAACTTGACAGTTAAAGTCAGTGCCGAGACTGTTCTGGAGGAATTGAGATGGTAGAGAGCGGTGAGCCAACGCATCCCAAGCGACAAAATGTTTACACCGGGATGATGATGCTATCTTTTACTGCAATCTCAATTGGCTGCCTCATCCTTGCGCTTGAATTGTGGGCCCGGGGGCTTCCGCTTAAGCCCTAGCTAGCACGTGTCTTAGTTGCCGAAAAAATTAAACGGCTCATCCTTTTTTTCTTGCATCGGCTTTTCGCCACTCGTTTTTTCAGATTCCTGAATAGAAGGTTTCTTTTCAGTGGCCTCAAGTGAGGCATTTTTTTCTACGTCCGACGGTATGTTTTTTTGGTCCATCGATGGTGCCGAAGGCTGAATAGCCGACTCCTCCCGCGCTACAACTCGTGGCCGGAGTGAAGCCACTAGACCACGAGGCGAGGCAAGGATGATGCGATCAGAGAACCTGTTGGTTACTGGAATAGTGAATGGGCCGGGACAAAGCCATGCGTCTTCTGTCCCGTCGATAAGGCGAAGAGCTGTGATTCTGTTCTGTGTGTCGTAACACCAGAGATGACTCCCAATACATGCTAGAAAATCGGCCTGTAAGGGTGTCCTCCACAATCGTTCTCCATTTATTGCATTATGGGCAGCAATGCCTTCTTCACCGAGAGAAACAAGAAGCATTTCGTTGTTGATCATAAGTTGTGGACGTGGCTGGTTTGCATGGAGACGTGTTTCCAGCAGGAACCGCCATGTGAGTCGAAGGCCCCCAGGTGCATCTTCAAAACGTACTAGCTCCCCCTTTTCTGTTGCAGCAAAGACTACCGTGCCACGAACTGCGACCGGACCATTTGGGTTGTCTTGAAGAAAGAATTCATGACGTTCCCAACCTTCTTCCGCGGGCTCGAGTGCCGTAAGGCGTCCGTTTTCCGTACACCAGATGACACCTTCTCCAAACGGTAAAGGTTGCTGTTCGATGAGACCATGCGCTTTTATGCGAACAGGATCGAGGAGCGCTCGACTCGAAGAGCCTTTTTTAGAATCAGCACCTTCATTGTTATCGGAGTTCGTGGGGTTTCGATAAGGATTCACTGGGAGACGATACATAGTCTTGTCCCAAAGGGGGACATATACCCAGTCACCTACGGGAAAGCTTCCTGAAGAAGAAGGAGACGGCAATCTTTGCTTCCAGAAAATAGCACCAGTACGGCTATCAATTCCGAAAGTAGTCATGTCTCGGTTAACTGTTACAAGATCACGATCCATTCCTGCAGATTGAAGACTGTCTTTTGGTAGTCCCAGAGGTGTTGACCAAAGTAATATTCCGGGAGGCGGGCTGCCTGGCTGAGTTGTATCACTACTACCTGCGCGAACCGCGTGCACGATACCATCTTCTGACTGAGCAAGAACCATCCAACGTCCCGCATCGATTTGGTTGAGTCGATAGCGATCAGAGTCAAATGGCAGTTGGATAATCCACTCACGAGTAAGGCCAACCCGATCAGCCTCAAAGGGGTCAGCTGCGGTACCGTATAGACTCTCGGCGCTAACATTAGGAAAAGAAATAGCGGTCGACAGAAGAATAAGCCAAAACCACGTCCTTGTTCTATTCAACTGAAACATATCTAGCTTCTCTTTTGAACTTGTATTCGAAAACCAACCCTAACGTTAATTCACAGAAAAAATGATGCAAAAAGAGAGATATATGCCCTTTTGTTGTCTCTCCGCTGAAACAGTTGCCCCTGCTGCGTATTGATCTGTGATTGGTAGAATATAAAAGCCAATAATGACTTACATTTTTTGATAGAAGACGGTCCGATTTCGTACTTTTGATCTTATGCCAAAGGCTTCCCAATCTGCTGCTGAACTGCCGAATTCATTTGCCCTTCTTCTTGGGTATCTGAATTTTTCCGCTGGTGCTTTTGATGTTTCAGCGTGGAAGTCTATGAATGATCTTTATGCGCAGTTTGAGCCAATTACTGCCAACGGTGATATTATTGAACAGTCGGACACAGTGGATAAAGTGGCTGATGCTTTACGTAAGGCTTTGGATTTACTTCATCAAAACGATCCGGCATTTCGTGATGTAGCCCAAGCAAAGGGTGCTATCAGGATTGTTTTTGACAATGTGTTGCCGGCTTATCGGGCATTCCACTCTGATCTTCTAGAGCATCAGGCAATCGGTGCTATCGAGCGACCATTCTTTCTTATGGCTGTGTTTCAGGCGGTCCTTGAGACCGGTGGCCCGTGGGAAGGACAGGACGATGTTCTTGTAAAGAAGACGCTACGGAAGATCAACGATTATATGGGCTGGCGACCTGTTGCCGTACTTGAAAATGATCAGTTATCGGAGCCGTATCCGCATGAGCGAGTAAGGCCTCTTCCAATTTATAGAAGCGGTGTAGGGGCGGCTCACGGGCATTTTTTAAGACTTATAAATCAAGCTATCCAGATTCTTGAAAAGGCCCCAAAGGAACTTTTGCAGCAGGCAGATTTTGACCTGGGTTTATTAACTGAACTATCAGTCGATCCTCGTGCCTTTGATTTTTTGCACCCAGCTGCCAGCCGTCCAAATTATCTTTTTGGCCTTTGGGATCCGCTGTGTATTGATGAAAGCGGCTACTATCGTCGCCTCGTTATTCAACAGGCAACACTCGAAGGCATTTTGTCATGGTCAGCCGAAGCCCAGCCTGGCGTGCCGGTTAAAGAACTACAACAAGAATCTGCAGCTGTTCTGGCTGGTGTCATGCTCATGGCTTCGGGTCTCTCTGGTCGTGGGCCAGGTGCCGTTCAGGCTGGTCTGTCTCTGGCAGACCTTCTTCCTAGAATTGCGGCGTATCGAGATAAGTTTTATCATTGGCTGATAACGCAACTTCCTGACGAGCATCGTCGTCGACTCGAAAAAGAGGCCCAAAGCTTACAGCAGCCATTCGGGGGCGTGCGAAGACACATTAATATGCTTCTTGCAGACCGACGCGCTCGGCAAGTAGGAAGTGTGACTTTGGCATCAGTCCTTGCCCGTCTCGGAAGAATAGACGCAGCCGAGCGCTTGGTAGGTCTTGTACCTGCAGCAAGTGCACGAATGCTGGCGAGAATTACAAGCCATATTGTTATCGCTCAGGGACTCGCTCGTCGCGGTGATGAAGACTCTCTCGAAAGGGCGGTCGATACCCTCAGCGAAGCCAAAGATCTTCTCCTTCGAGGGATTGATTGTGGAGCATTGGTTGATCCATGGAACATTCTTGGTTTCGCAGGGCAGTTTCCACTGCATGAGCCAGGTGGTGAGGCATTGCCTGATTCACGAGTGGATGACCTGATTGGGAGTGTCGGCAATCTGCTTGAATGTGCGTGTATGGTTTGGCAGCGATCCTGCCTTGAGTCAAATAAAAAGACCTCAGATGAAGCCAGTAGTTTGGTTGAAGAATTGGCAGCTTGGTGGGATCAATACGCGACAACCTCAGTTGGTGGCATAACGCATCTATCCGGTCTTGAAATGCTGCAATCTGCCCGAGAAGTTGTTGCCGTTTTAGAAGAACGACGAGCCACCGACCCTGTTCCATTATCTCCTGTATTCTGGCGAGACGCAGTTGCAGATTTTTCATCTGCACGAACACATGCAGCGGCTGCTGATGCTCTTCTACAGGAGAAGGACTTCGATGCAGCCATGGGATTGCTCGTGCATTGGGTAACTCTGCTCGAAGGAGATGAAATTGATCACTCCGGAAATTCATGGTTAGTAGCAGCCCATCGATGGCTTCGATCTGCTCTTACGGATCTGAGCGATTCAGGCTGTAGTCGTGTACGACGATTCCTTGAATTAGTTGAAGCGAATACGGCAGGTCTTACTGAAATGATTGATATTGCTGCATCAGGTCAAGAACCTTTGAGTCGAGATGCATCAGAAAATCAATTGCCTGATGAGACGGATGACGATCAGATCGGTGCAGATGAAAGTGTTGCATCGGCCTATGAGTCTATGGTGTGGCAGGACTCCGCAGACGATGGAACAGATGGCGGCATGCTCGATGTTGATCTTCCTGCCGGTGCTACAAACCCTGTTGTGGCGGTGGAAGAAGCTGCCGATTTTTTAACAGGTGTCATCGTTATGCTCCGACAGGCCGTTGTCACGGGTTGTCTCGATGCTTCTGCTGGCCGGATCCACACAGCATCTGCTGAGATTGATTCTTTTGTTGGTTGGCGACACACATTGAGGCGACTGCGTCGGGCGATGGTGCGTGCGGCAATGCATATTGTTTCCCGGGATCAGGAGCAGCCACCTGGAATGACGGCTGCGGAGTTTGATCGTCTTCGCTGGCAACGCGATATAGCCGCAGAAAGACTTCTTGAAGCAGCTCTCCAAACTGGTGAAACAATCTGGATGCTCTCAGCCAGAATTGCAATTGCTCGAGGCGTTGTGCAAAAAACATCACTTTCATCGGAGGATGGAAAGCACGATTCTTCCAGAAACATTCCAAAACCAGCGGTTGGAAAGTTACTGGCTGCAGTGTTTATGGATGACCAGCAAATGATCCATCAGCAGATGGGATATATTCGATACCATCTACGCGGCAAGACGGTTCTCTATGTTCCCTTGTCACGGGGTGGTCGGGCAGATCGTGTATTTGCAGCAAGGATGCGAGAGCGACTTCTAGAAAGGCTTGTTGCTGTTTTGCCTCGCCGAGGTCTTGTTGAGGAAACAATAGGTCTCGTCCGTCTGGCAAAAAAACTTGAAAGTCGGCGGCCACCAGGTGCGGCAAGTGTAAGCGAGTTTGATAGGGTTTTTGAAGCTGCGACAACTGCACTTGTAGGTCGAATAGTGGCAAGTGCTCCGATAGCTGGACCTGGTGAGTCCGAGCCATCAAGTGTGGTGACAACACAAAGAATTTTAGATGGACTGGCTATTCTCATTCCGAAATTACTAGAAACGTGGACTACCCATGCTCGTCAGCTTCGGCTTTCTGTGTTGGAGAGAGTACGAGAAGATAAATCGTTTCGTGTTATCAAGGAATTTATTGAGCGTTATGGTGCTGGACTTTTCACGCAACATCTCCTTGCGCCACCATCGTTGCGAAGTGTGCTTCGTGGTGGCGTTCGTCCATTTCTTGAGCATCTTATTGAACAAAATGCCTCTGGGTCAGATTGGCACAACTCTGATTCAGATGATGAGTACAACAAAACTCATCCGGACAAGTTAATTGAAGCAATAAATACTGGTGAGATTTCACTAAAACAAGCAACGAGCCGACTACGACTTGTTTTGGAGAGTGTTGCCGAGAACCATTCAGAATATAGAGATTGGAACTCGACCACAACACAATCTGATCGAGGTGACTATCTTTACGTACTGCTCGAGTTTCTTCGAATTAAAGCAGAATATGAAAGAATTGTCTGGACTCTTCGTCCAGTGAGTATGGCTCATCGGGTCCTTGTGCGGAGTGGCGCGACTGAGGCGGCGTCTGCTTGGAGGCAACGGATGGAGGAAGAAACCGAGGGGACTGCAAGTGATTTGATTGAAAGGTTGTCGGCACTTCAGCAGAAGACAGGTGTTCGTCTAGCCAGTGTTTCTGATCGAGTACAACGACCGTTTACGGCCATGCTCGAGCAGGACGAACTTGAATCACTCGTTGAGCCTGCCGTTCGAGAGCTTCTTGCTGGTCAGCCTGAAGGTGCTGGTAGTCAGCTTGAAACACATGCCGAAGAATTTCTTGGTGTGGCCACTGGTGCAGGAGTTGAAGTTCCGGATTGGCTTGATCACTTAAGCGCAACAGTCGATCGAGTGCTTGAAGAAGCAGAGACAGGAGGGCTGGCGAGAGATGATCAACGACAAGTTATGCCTTCGTCAATTGCCGAGCCTCTGTACTGGAGTCGATTGCCTTGGCCGCAACTTCTTGACGCAGTTTCAAAGAAGCAGGGGCGATTGTAATGTCGTCACCCAGAAACAATTCTAGTCACAGTGCAAATAAAAGGCAGCGATCATTGAGTGTATGGCTTGCAGGACGGCTCCAACAAGAAGCCTATCAAAGCATGGCCGAGCGGATTGCCTGGGATGTTTCAGAGCCAAATGGGCGATCTCCAACACTTGTTGTTTATGAGCCAGCTGCCGGAATTACGATTGGGCGGCTTGGGTCACACACCGACATCGATATTCCTTCTGATGAATTGGCAAGGAAAGGCATTGAGGTGCGTTTCGTCGGTCGTGGTGGTGGTGCTGTACTCCATGGACCAGGGCAGGTTGGCATTGCACTGTTTGCTCCTCTGAGAAAACTTGGTCTTTCAGCGTATGATATCGGTGGTTTTCTTGAACGATTTGAGTTTGGTCTCGAATCAGCTATCCAAAGCCTCAGATGTTCGACGGCTCGTGACTCACGTCAGCCAGGGATTTTTGGTCGGTCGGGGCTGGTTGCTGCTGTAAGTTTTGCGGTTCGTCGAGGAGTTGTCTGGCACGGTGGTTTTGTGAATGTTTGTCCTGATTTGGGGCTTTATCGCCGGATTGATACTGTGCCTGTCGCCACAGGTATCAAGAAGCGTACGATGGGATCGGTACAGGCGGAAATCCGTCGTAAGGTGCGTTTACAAGATGCTCGCACCGCGATTGTTCGGTCATTGGCAGATGCATTTGGGTGTGGAGATGTCTCCATTCAGTCTGGCGTACCAATTTCTCAAAATACTGAAACGCCACCGCATATTCGAAAAAATAAGAGTGCTTGAGGACTAAGCCGTGTCGAAAAATGAAATAATTTCAACGAGTACCGCAAATCTGTTGCCGATACTCAACGAGCAAACTCCTACAGAGCAATCAGGTTGTTCAACTGCTCATCAGCCCTCGATGCTTGTCTCACGGCGGCTTCCGCCGTGGTTGCGGCAGAATCTTGGTGAGGGAGGTGGGCACGGAGAAACAGCCGGACTGATTGCTGAACTTGATTTGGAAACAGTCTGCTCGTCTGCGAAGTGTCCCAACCGATTAGAATGTTGGTCTTCCGGCACAGCAACATTCATGATTCTCGGTAATGTTTGCACACGTCCATGTGGCTTTTGCTCAGTTCCAAAAGGTAAGACAGAAGAACTGGAAGATGATGAGCCAGAACGCGTCGCTGAGGCAGCAAGACGTCTTGGTTTGAAACATGTAGTGATTACGAGTGTGACACGGGATGATTTACCTGATGGCGGAGCAGAACATTTCCGGAGAACTGTTGAGGCTGTCAGGCAGGCAACCGGTGCCACAATTGAAGTACTAGTTCCTGATTTTATTGGCAAGCCAGGCGCTCTAGAGCAACTACTTGAGAGTCGTCCTGATGTCTTTAATCACAACACTGAAACAGTGCCACGACTCTACAGACAAGTTCGTGGACGCAAAAGTGTATATGAGTGGACCCTCACATTACTTGCGGATACAAAAAAAATCATGCCGAATACGAAGACGAAAAGTGGATTAATGCTCGGGCTTGGAGAAACACGAGAAGAATTGCTCCAAGTGTTTGCTGATTTATTGAGTCACGGTGTTGACTTCCTGACACTTGGTCAATATCTACAACCGACACTCGACAGCTTGCCGGTTGATCGATATGTCCATCCAGATGAATTTGATGAGCTTGGCGAAGTTGCCCGTCGCATGGGTTTTCAGCAAGTTGCGTCAGGTCCTCTTGTTCGGTCGAGCTATCATGCTCGTGAAATGGCTGAAGCCTAGGAACGGACTATGCGAGTCTGTTGTTCAGTCCGCTTGCGTTGCCAACAAGAA
>JBDOMQ010000435.1:0-3815 GCA_039831725.1 Pirellulales bacterium | reverse complement strand
AGGTACAGGTCAAAAAAGAACTTGAACCAAATGGTTTTGTTCTGGAACGTGAATTTGATGAGTTGCCATGGCAGCACCTCATGTTTTTTGGTGTTCAGAACAAAGAATGAAGCTGACTACTTCTGATCTATTTGGCAGCTTGTTGCATCACACCGCCCAGCAATCCATAGCCTTCGTTTGGCTACATATGCATACAGCCAATTCCAGATTGGTAGTGAGCCGGGAATATGTAGCAGAAGAGCGAGTGGCCAGAGGAGTGGTAGTTTACGAGAGAGATAGCGAACAGCAGCCGCACCACCACGAGCGTTCCCTTTCATATCGATTACAAACATCTGTTCTTGGAGTTGATCGATTGAAAGCTCTGGAAAATCAGCGGCGACACTTGGCTCGTGGAGCGACGTGAAAATAAACCGTCGTCGCAAATCGAGCCGGCGGAGGAGTGCAATCTGGCGTTGACAGAAGCGACATTCACCGTCAAAGAGAATCGTGTCTTTCCCTGGATGTTTTTTGGTAAAAATCATTATACACGGGAGTCATTCAGGGACATTGGATGAAGCCTGTGTGGAAAGCCCAGTGTCAGGCTCATTCCTTGATCAAACCACTGGGAAGCGTACACAGATTTAATATTGTAATAGCTCCACCAGAGATAAGCAGCCACGGTGCCCATTCAGGCGCTGTGATCGAACGCCCCATGCCACCTGCTAGTGGTACAACAACAGCCGAATCAATGAACAGTAGTTCAATGCCAAGCAGCGTAGCGAATATTCCAATCGCCAGAAATATACTTTTCCACATGATGGTGCCTGCAACCCAAATCTAACTTTTCATACGATAAGCCCGAAGCGAATCGATCTTGTAAGTACATCGACTTGCCCAAGAACATATCTAGAGAAGCCACTCGCCTTGGGCAACCTAGAACGACTGTGATGATAATTCAGGAAGCAGGATTACTGACTTGCTGCATCAGATGGCGATTCATTCTCTTTATCAGATGGTGTTTGAGTCGCAACAGCGCGACGTTCAGCTGCCGTGCCTGGCACGAGCTGTGGTTTCCCGCTTGTTGTCTCAATAATCTCTTGGAGGTCACTTCCGTCAATCACTTCAGCTTCTATCAAGCGATTTGTAATGGATTCAAGTGAGGCGTGACGGGTTTGGAGAATCTGTCGAACCTGCACAATTGATGTTTCAATTATGCGGCGGACCTCTTCATCAATTTCACGAGCTGTCTCCTCACTATGGCTGCGGGTAGGACCAAAGTCGCCGCCTCCGCCAGCAAGAAATGGTGATCGCTGACTTTCTCGATAGTTCACTCTGCCGAGTTGACTCATGCCATAGTCCATGACCATTGAGCGAGCAATTTCACTGGCTCGCTCCAAGTCATTTTGAGCTCCGGTTGAAATGTCATCATAAATCATTTCTTCTGCAATCGTGCCAGCGAGGAGAACGTGGATTCTGCTTTCAAGTTCACTTTGTGTGAGAAGATATCGATCGTCTTCTGGTCGTTGCATGGTGTAGCCCAGGGCTGCCAGACCACGGGGTATGATTGACACCTTATGTATCGGGTCAGTATTTGGAAGAGAATATGCAACTAAGGCATGTGCTGCCTCGTGATAGGCCACTCGTTTCTTTTCGTCTTCGTGGATCACTCGCTTCTTTTTCTCAAGCCCTGCAGTGCCACGTTCAACCGCTTCGTTGAATTCCACCATTCCCACAGACTTCTTGTTGTTTCTTGCTGCGAGTAAAGCGGCTTCATTCACAAGGTTGGCAAGGTCTGCACCACAAAAACCTGAGGTAATTCGTGCCACTTGCTCAATATTGACTTTGGGATCGAGCTTCACGTTGAGAACATGCACCTTGAGAATAGCCTCACGTCCACGAACATCAGGTCGGTCAACGAGAACATGTCGATCAAACCTTCCTGGTCGTAAGAGTGCCGGATCAAGTGTTTCCGGGCGGTTTGTAGCTGCCATCACAATGACACCCGAGTTGCTACCAAACCCATCCATTTCAACCAGCAACGCATTGAGTGTCTGCTCCCTTTCATCATGCCCGCCAACCACACTTGAACCGCGTGTTTTTCCTAAAGCGTCAAGCTCATCAATGAAAATGATGCACGGACTCTTCTGTGCGGCCTGCTGAAACATATCCCGGACACGGGCAGCTCCGACACCAACAAACATCTCAACAAAGTCGCTTCCAGAAAGTCCAAAGAAAGGCACACCAGCTTCGCCTGCAATCGCCTTTGCGAGTAGAGTCTTTCCTGTTCCAGGAGGGCCGACGAGTAAAACACCTTTAGGAATATGTCCACCAAGAACCTGATATTTTTCAGGGCTTCGAAGAAACTCAACAACTTCACGGAGTTCATCAACGGCTTCGTCTATTCCAGCGACGTCGTCAAAACTTATACCGAGATCTTCTTGGGCATACATTTTTCCACGACTGCGACCAAACGCCATTGGGCTGCCTGCTCCCCCAAGGCGACGCACCATGAGAAAAAATCCCAATGCCAGCAATCCAGTTAACACCAACATTGGCATCCAGTTTTTCCAAGGGCTTGGTGGATCTGCATACCGATAATCAACTTTATTGAGATCAAGTATTTTCGACAGTTGTCCCTCAGAGTTCTCACTCGGAAGTTTGGCAGTCCGAAATCGAAGTTGATCGCCTTGAGTATTACCACCAGCCGTCAATCGGCCATCATCAATAGGTCGTAGACCACCTCGACCATCGCCTCCTGGCAGAGGAACCTTTCGCAGTGTTCCGGTCACCTCAAATGCACCAATGACGACATCATCGATTGAGCAGAATCGTGAAACGAGTGGAGATCCTTTTGCTGTTTCACCTGTCACGACCTCTACGAATCGCGGCGAGCCCGACGGATCTTTTTCTTCACCCGCAACTCGAATAAGCCGTTCCAGGTCGGTATAGCTCAACTGAACTTCCTGACCGTTGCTGAATAGACTCGCTGCAAAGAGACCAGCGACTGCCACAGCAATAAGAGACCAGATAAGATTTGAGCCGCCAAAAGCCTGCTTTCGATCACCAGAACGCCGTCCGGGATCTTTTTCATTATTTTTTTGATTCATAGACGAAATGTCACAATCGTTTCTTTATTTTGAGAGCCAGCACTGCATTACCTTCTATCGTAGGCTCGAAAGAAGCCCGCGACAAATGACTTGCATGGCATCCGGCGACCGGAGTGCGTAAACTACATTTCTTCGTATTTTGACATGTTTTCTTAGCTTCCCAGATTGACCCGTCCATGATGTTACCCGACCGCACTGTGGCTTCTGCCACTTCAATGGCTGTTTCGGGGGCGGACGTCATGAGTGATCGATCAGTTGACTTTCAAATGTCCTCAGATGCCGTTCCTCTTCGTGTCGCGGTCCTGGGTTCAACCGGAAGTATTGGCAAAAATACCCTTGAAGTCATTGCAGCCTCAGAAGGTCGTTTCAAGGTACATCTGCTGTCTGCTCACCGCAGTACTGATGTCCTTGTCGCACAAGCTCAAGCATGTCGGCCTCGCTGGGTCGTTGTGACTGATTCAACTGCAGCAGAGGCACTTGGACCGGGAGCGCTCCCAGAAGGAACAGAACTCGTCGTTGGTCCGGAGCGCCTTGAAGAACTCCTCGTTGCTCCAGAAGTTGATCGTGTTGTTTCAGCTATTGTCGGGGCTGCCGGTTTGCGGAGTACCTGGTCAGCACTCGCTGCTGGGAAGACGGTAGCGCTTGCCAATAAAGAAACACTCGTAACAGCAGGACCTTTGGTCACACAGTTGGCAGCACGTTCTGGTGGGACGATTGTGCCGGTCGATA
>JBDOMQ010000279.1:0-19368 GCA_039831725.1 Pirellulales bacterium | reverse complement strand
AGATAGTTGCCCTGCTGATAAAGGCTCACACCTCTGTCAGAGTCGGATTGCACAAATCTGCCGCAGCCACATAGCAGACTCAGGCAGATCACGCCAATCACAGAAACGCCGGAAGTCGCTCGGCAAAGCAAAAATCTACCGTCTCTCAATGTATTGTGCTCCACGTACATTCCGAAAACTGCCAACATCAAACGAAGACGGTATCTCGTCGCACTTCACTGAGGCAAGACCGAATATTCCTTATAAAACCGACTCTGACAAGAGATCTAGTCAGTTGGCAAAGAGCACGGCATCACCCGGACATATCCAAGTGAACGAAGCACTGTGAGTATCTCGCTACATGTCGGAAATCGTCGTCCACTATCACATTTATATTTTTCGAGGGCCTGCATAAATTCAACCTCTGAAGAGTCATAGTCACGTTCACACGTTGCTGGATCGATAGACCGCCTTTTCGGTGCTATTTCTTTGGTACCTGTCATTGAATATCTCCCAGGGTTATTTGGACGTAGCCTATTTTGTGACCGAATATTCCAATGAATTCACGACATACAAGAGTTAGAAACAATCAGTCATGCCGGTCGGCTAAGAAGTATTGCTCATCCCAACAGCAGCGGGCAGGCAAAATAGTGATTTTTTTTCGAACGGTCGGATCGTAGCGATTGTGCCTAAATCAACGACCAAGCAAAGCGGGTGGCGGCCTACCTATTGCCAAAATATTTCCGTAGAGCATTGGCTGCAGCATCCCGACTTGAACCATCTGACTTGTTCGACTTCGGCAAATTTCCAGGTTTTGTACGAGACTTTAGAATCTCTTCAACGGCCTTTCCATGAGCTGATGAATCATCGTCTTCATCAGCAACATCTACAGAAGAAATCATGGTTGCCCCAGCGGCATCCTTACCCTTCGGTTCACTTGAATCATGAACAAGTGCGGAGTCAACACCTGAGGCCTCGATTGATCGCGTCGTGTCATGTATGCCGGCAGGGTCATCGCCACCCAATAACAGCCTAGAAATGTCTTCCTCGGTTTCCAGCTTGGGCTCAACCGCGACAGCAACCTTGAGTTCTAACGACCCTACACGAACAAGGTCACCATCAGCCAACTGCTTTGGTTCGCTAATGCGCAGACCATTTACAAAAGTCCCATTCCTACTGCGAAGATCCTTCGCCCAAAGGACATCATCCTTTTTAATAATCGCGCAATGCTTCCTACTAACCTCTTCGCTCAGAGGCCGCAGGTCACATTCCTCTGCACGACCAATAAGCAACTTGTCCCGTTTCATTGAAATCGCTCGTCCAGCGCGCTTGCCAGAGGCGATCAATAGCTTGGTGCTCATATGACCTAACTTGATAACGTGTCATGTTCCAATTCCCCAAAAACGAGCCAAGATGATCGGGACAAAATAAAAACCGTGAACTCGTTTCTACAACGCTATCAACTCGAATGAATAAAGTCCAGAGAGAAAGGCCACCGCCCCCCTTAACGGAGGGGAGTCTGTAAAGCAAAGTCGAGAGAGTTTGTTTCAGCAATGCTTTTCAGCGCCTTTGTAACCAGGCTGTGCTCTCGTATTTTTTCGCCCGCGTACTGATGTCTTTGTTTTCTGTGACGTACGAAGGCCCCGTCTCTGCAATCAATTCTCCATGCAGACAATCAGCCAGGCGCTGCAGCCACCCGTCAACGACGTCGTTGACTGAGCCCGAGCCCGTTGGAAGCACTTCTCCAAGCCCAATGTGACTACCCTTACCTTGGATATGAGAATTTCTCTGCAGGAGAAGACTGCCATGCTGCAAGACAACGCCCGAGAGCCTCCGCTGCGCACTCCCAAGGATCTTATGATTACCATGCGAAGAAGTGGCAGATGCATGCTCTACAACAAGGTCTCCAAATGCCCGACGGTTAAAGCAGTAAAAATTCTGCTCCGCCTCCTTACCGGTAGCCTCCACCATGTGTGCGGAGAGATGACGTTCTCTGAGTTCTTCGACAAGAGCACCGTGAACTGCGGCGTAAAGTTTCTCAGTTCCTCGGCTCCAGTCATGACTACTAGGAACTGCCAGCCCGTAGGTGAGGTCAGTCCCATGAATGATTGCACCGCCTCCACTTGAACGACGAACAACCGGCCAATGAGATAATTCACGGGTCTCAGAAAATTCAACAAAACGCTGAAAACTTCCGAGGGACACCGTGTGCGGGTGCCACCCATATAACCGCATAAGCACGCAATTTGTTTCCTCAGACCGCCGTGCAAGTGCTTCGTCAGCTGCCATGTTCCATCCACCAGATGCCGGAGGATCCCGCCAGACATAGAGGCCGGTCCGCTGTTTTTCACTGAGTGAAGACTTGCTGGAAACTGACAAATTCATTCACCCCCAGTGAGCTTATCGTACGCTTCCTGATCCATTAATGCGTCGAGTTGCTCAACTGAATCAGGCTGCACCCGAATAACCCACCCACTTCCGTAAGGATCGCTACCAAGCGTTTCGAGTTGACTGGGTAAATCCGTGTTTGCAGCAACCACCGTTCCTGAAATCGGTGCGTAAAGATCACTCACCGCTTTCACACTTTCGATCTCACCGAAAGACTCTCCAGCAGTCACAGTCGTGCCGACGTCGGGCAATTGCATGAAAACGAGATCAGTCAGAGCTTCCACCGCGTATGCTGAGATACCAACTGTGACTGCTCCGTCATCTTCTAATCGAGCCCATTCGTGCGACTTTGCGTAGCGGCGAGATTTCTCCATGACATTTCTCCAAAGGTTAATAGATTATAGATGGATCAAGATCCAATACGTTGCGTCAATCGTGGCGAGGTCGACGATAAAATGGAAGAGAAACACGCTCCACCGGCAGCCGCACACCTCGTACCTGTACTTCAAGCTCACATTCTTGCTCAGCAACCGCTCTATCAACTACGGCTAGAGCAATTCCTCGTTCACATGTTGGTGAAAAACTCCCACTCGTAATCTCTCCACAAATCGAGTCCGTACCGTTCTCTGAAACTATAACCTGATCACCGCTTCGGGCTGCTCGACGAGATTCGAATACTAGACCAATTCGACAGCGCCCACTTGAGCTACGACGTTTTCGTATTTCTTCAGCGCCGGGAAAATCTCGACCATCTATGTTGACTGCAAATCCAAGACCAGCTGAAAAGGGGTCGGTATTTTCACACAGCTCATGACCGTAAAGCGGCATAGCAGCCTCGAGCCGCAGGGTGTCACGACTTCCGAGGCCACACGGAATAGCGGCACCTTCTTCAACCAGAGACTTCCATAAACCTATCGCTTGCGATGATCCCAGAATAATTTCAACTCCGTCCTCTCCTGTATAGCCCGTTCGGCTCACGAGAACCGGCTCTCCGCTTAATTCGGTCTCAAGGACGCCATAGTTTGGCAGGGCAGCAAGTTGCTCAAGAACTTTTTTGACAAAAACACTTCCTAAAGGCCCCGCAAAAACATCCTCTGTCGTATGCCCAAACACCAGTGGCCCCTGGACGGCAATCATTGCGGAGCTTTCTGTCGTATCATTGAGAGTGACGCCTTCTGACGGCAAACGAGCCTGAAGCCAACGGACAACACGCTGCCGATTGCTGGCATTCACAACAAGGACGAATCGCTGGGATCCGTCCTTCTGATCGGCAAGACGGGTTACCAGAGCATCATCAAGTATGACAGGGGCTCCAGCCAAATGGAGATCATCCTCTTCACCAGCTACGCCAGTGATCAATGTGTAACGGGCTCGACATACCGGAAGGTCAACAACCTGCCGCGTCAACATAGAATCCAGCCATTTGGTTGCCTGATTCCCCTCTACAAATACTCGTCCCATATGCGACACGTCAAAAACACCCGCCCCTTTGCGGGTGCCAAGATGCTCAGAAACAATTGAGGAGTACTGGACGGGCATTGACCAACCAGCAAAATCAACCATTCGTCCGCGATTATTTTCATGCCATTCGGCAAGAGGTGTTCGCTGCGGCATTATATGTAGTGAATCCTTTCGAGAAGGCGAAGGAAAGAATGGTCAACGGCTTAGACTCATCATAGACCTTGATTGTACGAGTTCTTGCAAAAGCAACCAGCCTTACCGGCTTTTACGCCGTTTTGATTTCTTCCGCTTGGTTCCCTGATTAGTTGCTTTTTTTTTCACCGCTTTTTTTGTTCCATTCTCCGCATCACTTTTTCGCTGTCTCTCAGTCTGCCGAACACTTTTTTTCCCTCCACGAGAATGACTTCGTCGTGATGACGCAAGACGACGACTCTTTTGTTTCTTTCTCGAGTCACTGTTTCCCGATGCCGGGGCAAAGAGAAGGTTTCGCTTTCCAAGATCAACTTCTCTCACACGTACTCGAATCTGATCACCTAATCGGTATATGTTTCCGGGACGATGACCACTGAGCGTGTGAGACGAACGATCAAAACGGTACTGATCGGTGGGTAATTCTTCTGTCTCAATCAATCCTTCAGCTGGTAAATGAACCCCTTGAACAAAAATGCCGAATCGTGCAACGCCTGTCACAACACCCTCAAGCTCCATCCCAACACGACTGCTCAAAAAATGTAGGAGCTTGAGCTTTATTAATTCACGTTCCGCCGCCTCAGCCCGTCGCTCGAGCTCCGAACATTGTTCTCCGAGTTGCTCAAGGTGGTCATCAGGGGGCTTCTTACCGGCTTCAAGAAAGTCAAGTGCCCGATGAATCGTCAGATCAGGATATCGACGAATAGGGGATGTAAAATGACAATAACAGTCACTGGCAAGGGCATAGTGTCCTTGGTCTAGAGGAGCATACACTGCTCGTGAAAGGCTCCTTAAAACTGCGTAGTGAACTGCATGCTCTTCTGGTTGATGACGAGCTAGCCCAAGCAACCGTTGCAATTCAAAGCGGCTTTCAAGTGACTCGACTTCAAAACCAAGTTCGAGAACAAATTCTGTCAGCTGTCGCAGTTTCCGCAGGTCTGGTGATGGGTGAACTCGTCGTAAAAACTTTCCTTTTGCAGCAGCAATTTTCTCGGCGACGGCCTCATTTGCTGCAAGCATAAACTCTTCTACAATCTGATGACTTTCAGTGTTTTCAACAACATGAGCGCCAGCGACTCGTCCCGACCGGTCAAGATCAATCTTCACTTCTGGCATATTGAGCTCGAGCGCACCGCGGGTCAGTCGCCGATCTCGCAAGATAGAAGCAAGTCGCTGCATCCTCCCAAGCAGTTCACGGACCGGTGCCTTCATAGCTATTTCTTTGGTGTTTTGATCCGCAAGGAACACGTCTACTTCTTCGTACGTAAAACGACGGCAACTCTTGATAACCGTACGCTGAATCTCAGTATGAACCGGAACCCCATCTTCAGAGAATTCGATCCAACACGTGCGGGCGAGCCGAAGACGGTCGGGCTGCAGGCTCGCAAGATTATTTGAAACAATTTCAGGCAGCATGGGGATGACCTGATCAGGCAGGTAGACGCTGGTACCACGTGCGAAGGCTTCTTGATCGAGCGCAGAACCCTTTTGGACAAAATAGGCGACGTCTGCAATGTGAACGCCAAGCAACCAGTGGCCCCGCTCCAGACGGGCGAGTGAAATCGCATCATCAAAATCACGAGCATCTTTTGGATCAATTGTGACAATTATCTCGTCAGTAAGATCCTGTCGACCAGTTGGAACAAAAGATGAAAACATATCAGCTTGTCGTCGAGCATCTTCTAAAACACGTTCGGGGAACGGCCCAGGCAAACCAAATTCAGCCACGACAGTCTGCGTATCAACTCCTGGATCGTCGAAGGCCCCAAGAACCTCAACAACTACTCCCTCGCCATCTTGCAGAGGACTCGGGAAGCGTATGAGTTCAACGATTACTTTGTCATCATCTCGCACCCCTTTTGCACTTGGATCCCCAACCCAGATAGGACGTGGGAACTGCGTACCATCAAGCTGAACCCAATGCTCTCCAGCTGATTGAAATGCCGTACCAACAAAACGCGTCGTGCGTCTCTGAATTACTTCGATCACCTCGCCAGAGAGTCCCGGCCTGCCAATATGCCGCTCTTTAGTAATTTTCACACGAACGGTGTCACCGTCTGCCGCATCCGCAGAGGCTACCAGCGGAACCCGAATATCGGCATCTCGATCAGCTGGCCGTGCATCAGCGGGCCGCACAAATCCATAGCCCTGCCTACTGCGACTGAACCTTCCAACCACCAACGTCCTGGCCATATGTCTTTTTCTTTAGATTTATGCGGGGCAGGGTGACATTACTCTGCTTAATTAAGAGGGGCTACCGTCACGGCCTCGGAAAAACTTTCGCCCATGGTTTGGATGGTATTGAGTCCACCCGTCATCAATAGCGGCCTCTGACTGAAAAAGCTGCAATGTACCGATCAGTTTCGCATCAAGTGCATCGATAAAATGGAGTGCTATGGCCTCCAGTGTCATCGGTAGCTTTGGAGCACCAAACGCGTATTCACCATGGTGGCTCGCCACCATGTGCTTGATACGGTTTGAAATTTCCTGATCAAAAGGTTGCCCCGTTTTCTCTTCAATCTTGCGTATTTTGTTGTCAACGATCTCAATTCCAAGCAGAACGTGTCCGAGCAACTGACCTGAGTCGGTATACGAAAAACCTTTTTCATTTTCGAGCTCTACGGTCTTTCCGATATCGTGCACGAGTACACCGACAAGCAGAAGGTCTCGATCGAGCTCCGGATAAAGCGAAGCAACTCGATCAGCGAGCCGCAACAACATCACAACATGCTCAAGCAACCCACCTGCATATGCATGATGATGCTTGATACCAGCTGGACATCGCTCAAAGGCTTCCATCAAAGCCGCATCCGATAACACTTCTTCAAAAACCAGCTTCGGCAAAGATTCGTGTAACGTTGTTGCAAAATCATTGAGTTCTTGCCGGAGCCGAGCAACAGCATCTTGTGTCAACACTCGAAAAGCTGTCTCATCCACACGTGTTGGATCGACCTGATCGATCTCTGTGAGGATGATCTGCAACGCGCCTGAATAAAGCTGCGTCGTACCGACAACGCGAACATAATCTCCATCAGAAAATGCCTCGAAATGCTCATCCGAGGCATTCCACATTCGTCCGGTAATAGTTCCGCTGCGATCAGCCAACTCAACCTGAAGATACAATTGCCCGTGGCGATTTGGACGAAGCTGTTTGCGTGTTGCTAAAAAAACCTGGTCGATTGTGACCTGAGGAGCAAGTTCTGTCACACATTTACGACGACTTCTTGGAGGTGGAAAGACATTCCGTGACGATTGTGGTGAAGACATATAAATAATGAACAAAGGAGGCGGCAGACCGGTAATTGCCGGACACCTGAAGGTTTCTAGTTCTTAGTCTATTACCAAACTATCTCAACCGCCAACTAACCCGCTACAATGATTTCAAATTGGAACGCCCTGAGACCGATTCAAACTTCTCTTCACCAAAAAGACTGCTCTACCATGCCGAAACACGGAATTTCACCTACCCGCAAGGAAGATTACCCAGAGTGGTACCAGCAAGTTGTGCGGGCTGGCGACCTGGCCGAGTCATCGCCCGTCCGTGGTTGCATGGTCATCAAACCGCATGGATTTGCCATTTGGGAACTGATGCAAGGAATTCTCGACGGCATGTTCAAATCAACAGGGCACAAGAATGCCTACTTCCCATTATTTATTCCCCTGTCTTATTTGGAACAAGAAGCAAAACATGTCGAAGGTTTTGCAAAGGAATGCGCAGTTGTCACTCACCACCGGCTTGAACTCGATTCCGATGGCCGTCTCGTCCCAAAAGGAAAACTCGAAGAACCGCTTGTCGTCCGACCAACAAGCGAAACAATCATCGGATCGATGTACGCAAAATGGATTCAGTCATGGCGAGATCTTCCAGTCCTTATTAATCAATGGGCCAATGTTGTTCGGTGGGAGATGCGTCCACGAGTCTTTCTTCGTACCGCTGAATTTTTATGGCAGGAAGGGCACACAGCCCACGCAACAGAAGAAGAGGCGATTCAAGAAACACTGCAAATGCTCGACATCTATGCGACCTTTGCTGAACAGGACCTGGCAATCCCTGTTTGGAAAGGGCCCAAACCGTCGAGTGAACGATTTCCAGGCGCTGTTGAAACGTATTCTATTGAAGCCATGATGCAGGACGGAAAAGCGCTTCAGGCCGGAACGTCACACTTCCTCGGACAGAATTTCGCTAAGGCACAGAACATAACCTTCACGGACAAGACAAGCCAAGAAGCTTTCTGCTGGACGACTTCCTGGGGCGTCTCGACTCGTCTGATTGGGGGTCTTATCATGACTCATGCCGATGATGACGGGCTGGTCCTACCCCCTCGCATAGCGCCAGAACAGATTGTTCTGTTACCCATCTATCGCTCGGATGAGGATCAAGCTTCTGTCATGAACTGCTGTCACAAACTACAGGATCAGCTGAAACAATCTCAGTGGCGAAACGAAAACATTCGCGTCTCAATCGATGACCGTGACATGCGTGGCGGCGACAAGGTCTGGCAGCACATCAAACAAGGGGTCCCCGTTCGTGTTGAGATTGGCCCCCGTGATCTGGCAGCAGGAACCGTAAGTATCGCGCGTCGCGACGAGCCACCAAAACAAAAGCTCACGATGCCTCTCGAGGACTTTCCAAAAAATGCTGCCGACCTCTTGGAATCCGTACAAGCGAATATATTGAAGAAAGCATTTGATTTTCGTGAAAGCCACTCAGCAAGAATTGACAAAAAAGCTGAGGTATCAGAATTCTTTAATGTCTCACAGCAAGACACAGCTGGATTCGCATACGTTCATGTCGCGGATGATCCTGCTGTTACGGAAGCCCTTGACCCACTTAAGGTTACCGTTCGGTGCACCCCAATGGACTGGGATGAGGAACCCGGAAAATGCCTTTACACGGGCAAGTCCGTCAGCCGAAGAAGCGTCATTAGCCGTTCGTACTAACATGTTTTACCTTACGTGATTGAATCCATTTTTCACTATAATAAGTAATGCGGCGGTCACATCCTCACATTATTTGTTCACCCTGTTTGTCACCATGAAGCTTAACCTGCCAAATCCATGGTTCGTCGCAATTATAGCGGCAACTTGCGGTAGCCTAATTGGCTCCGGCACGGCCCTTTTAAGAGCGACGTCAACGCCTCTGCGAACAGGTGATTTCACAACACGTGCCGCTCACTCAACTGGCCCATGTCCGATAGCACAAACCCCTGAGACCACGTATGACTTTGGTCAAGTAAGCCTCGGTGGCAGCGGCAGCCACGCTTTTGTGGTGCGCAATACAGGAACAACGCCTCTTTTGATAACAAAAGGAAAAACTAGCTGCACATGCACTGTGAGTGACTTCGAAGGCGATGGGGAGGGAGAAAACAGCCGAAACGTTTCAGCAGGTGGTGAGACTATCGTTAGGGTAGAATGGACCGGTAAAGGCGAAGGAGGGCCTTTTCGGCAAAGTGCAACGATACTTACAAACGACCCAGGCCGACCTGAAATTGCATTCTCGATCGAGGGTACTGTGATTCCGACATGGAAGGCAGAACCAAAAAGCGTTATTGTTTCGGGAATTTCTGCTAACACGGCATCTCAGGCCGATGTGAAAATTTACACCTTCAGTGAACAGCCTCCTCATCTCAACGAGTGCCGAATCGCTGATGATTCTTTAGCTGACCGAATAGTTGTAGACAATCGTCCCCTCACACAAGATGAGATACGAGAAGAACCTGAAGCAAAGGGTGGTTTTCTTCTAACCATTGATATTGCGCCAGGTCTGCCATTGGGAAAGATTAATACATCTGTCGAAGCTTCTTTTTCTCTTAACGATGAGGAAATTACAGCTGTCGTTCCATTAGGAGGGATCGTCAGTGGGGACCTGATGCTCGTTGGCCGCAAATGGGATCGTCGTTCCAACGCATTGCGGCTGGGAACGGTCTCCAGTCAAACGGGCCAAAGCACCAAAATTTTTCTGACTGCCAAAGGTGAATTTCGTGACAAGGTGCAACCACGTGTCATCGACACGGTTCCAGAGGGACTCAACATCAAAATCGACCCCCCTAGCCAGATAGGGGGGGGTGATGTTGTTCGCATCGGCATTGAAATCAAGATTCCACCAGGAGCACCTCGAGCGAATAATCTATGTTCAGAGACCGCTGAGCCAGGGTATATCCTTCTGGAAACGGGTCACCCCAAATCCCCTACTTTGAAGATTCCCGTGTGCGTTGCCATTGCCGAATAGTGAACGATCTGCTCGGATTCAGTCGATGATAATGTGGTCAGGGTTTTGTTGTGCCTACCTATAATGAACGCAGTCCAAACTTTGGTGGCTCCCATTCAATCTATGTACCGTAATCTACACAATATTCTGCACTTCATCTCATGCCCACTTGCTTGCAGCACACTTGTTGCAATCGCAATGGTAGGCATACCCTCAGCCAAAGTATCTGCCGCTACGCCGGATCGAGGTCAAGGTATTTCTGATACGGTCGAAGAAGAATTTAGGCAGCGAAATGGAAGTCTCTTTACCGACTGGCCTACTCCTCGGGCTGTCCTCGTTATCACTGGTGAACTTGATGGCTATATCGAACCCTGTGGCTGCACCGGAAAAGAAAACCAAAAAGGTGGGCTGAGCAGACGACAGAATTTTTTAACCGCACTCAAGTCAGCGGGTTGGCCTGTTGTGGCAGTCGATCTCGGTGGCCTTGTAAAGAGGTTTGGCCGACAGGCCGAAGTTAAATACCAGTCGATTGCTGACGGTTTACGACAAATGGGCTACAGCGGCATTGGATTTGGGCCTGCTGACTTACGCTTACCAGCAGAAGAACTTGTTGCAGCTGTCGCGCCCGTTGGGAACGAGCCAACTCCCTTTCTTAGTGCAAATGTGGGTCTGCTTGGACTCGATGCAAATATTACTCCTCGATTCCGTGTTGTCGAAATTGCTGGCCTCCGTATTGGCATCACCTCAGTACTCGGCAACAGTAAATCTGGAGAAATCCGCAACGCGGCAATCGAAGTTACCGCTGCGGAAGCAGCGCTTCAAGAAGTCGTCAAGTTAATGCAGCCTGGCTTGTGCGACCACTATGTACTTCTCTCATGGGGAAGTCCCGAAGAGGCACGATCCTTGGCCGAGTCTTTCCCTCAGTTTGATATCGTTGTTACTGCTGGAGGTGCCGACGAACCACCATCAAAGCTTCCTGTTCTCGAAAATGGGGCGCGGCTGGTAGAGCTTGGACACAAAGGCATGTTCGCTGTGACAATTGGTTTCTTTGACACCAAAGTTGCCTCAATGAAGAGCCAACGAGTACCGCTGGATGCTCGATGGGGGGAAGCCGAAGACATGATCGATTTGCTTGCTACGTATCAGCGGCAGCTTGAATCACTCGGACTGACAGGGTTGGGACTGTCACCTGTGCGACATCAGACTGGTCGTCGATTTGCTGGAAGTGATGCATGCGGGGACTGCCATGCCTACGCCTACGAAGTCTGGGAGAACTCCTCTCATTCGTATGCCCTCACAACCTTGGAAGACCAAGATCCACGAAGAGACAGTGACCCAGAATGCCTTTCCTGTCACGTTGTTGGCTGGGCACCGCAGAGATTTGAACCCTTTGAAGGTGGTTTTCTCAGCATGCAGAAAACACCACACCTTGCCCACAATGGCTGTGAAAATTGCCATGGCCCGGCCGCCGCTCATGCAGCCGTTGAAAGAGGTGATGTGCGGGCCAGCGTTACCGAGCGTGACAGACTTCGGGGAGAACTTGCCATGTCAATCGACACACCGGAAAGTAAGCAAAAAGTAATTTCGAATTGCCTCGAATGCCACGATTTGGACAACAGCCCAGAATTTGAGTTCGATGATTACTGGCCATCTGTTGACCACACTGAGGAAGTTGCTGAAAAGAACGAATAGTACATCCATCTTCGACTTCGTTGTCAGGCTTACTCAAGCTGACCAATTGCTTCATCCGGAATGCTGAAATTCGCAGAAACACTCTGGACGTCATCGTGATCATCAAGTCGCTCCATGAGATTGAGCACCTTACGTGCCGTCGCGACATCATCAATTTTGACGGTTGTCGAGGGAACACGAATAATTTCACTTGATTCAATTACGAAATCAGCGTTTTTGATTGCGGCCACCACATCACTCATGACTTGAGGATCACAGGTGACTTCCCAAGAGTTATCCACAGCAGTTACGTCGTCAGCACCGGACTCTATGGCAATTTCATAGAAACGGTCTTCTTTATTGGAATCGCTAGGAACGCGAACCATTCCCGTCCTTGTGAACAAGTATGCAACACACCCAGTCGCACCAAGCTTGCCATCACAGAGCTCAAATAGCTTACGAATTTCCGGTGCTGTTCGATTTCGATTATCTGTGAGGATTTCACATAAAACAGCAACACCCCCGGCGGCATAACCCTCGTATACAGACTCTTCGAGGTTTCCACCTTTTAACTCTCCGCAACCAGCCTTTATAGCACGCTGGATATTATCTTTCGGCATGCTCACAGCTTTAGCCGCATCAATTGCATAGCGAAGTCTCAGGTTCGCATCCGGGTCTGAGCCACCATGCTTGGCAGCTACGATAATCGCTTTCGCTAACTTGCTCCAAAGCTTCCCTCGCTTTGCATCAATAAGCGATTTTTTTCGTGAAATATTCGCCCAATGGGAATGGCCTGCCACGTTGCCGCAACTCCTTCTATTTATCTCTCAATAGCAGCTTTCAAGAGGCTACAGTGAGACCGCTATGAACCTATCAATGACCTTCTCTCAACGTGGCTTTTTCTTTGCTAACTTCCGCGAGTGCCCCGGAGCCTGCTTTGCTTTCGTTTTCCCTTTCTTGGCCGACGTGCCCTTTTTTGCTGTGGGCTTACTATCTGCCTTGCGTGTCTTTTTCGCCTCTGACTTCGCTGCCAACGCCTCGCGCTCTGCAGCTTCTCTTTGCGCGGCAAGCTCTGGCTTGATCGTGATCGATCGAGCTTTATTTGGCTTAACAACAAAAGGCTTCGGTCCAGATCGAGTACCAATCGGCGCACCATCTTCGTCACGTTTTGGCCCAGACCCTGGGGGAGGCTGTGGTGTTTTGCCCGCAGGTCGAGGCGCCGCCTGAGGACCAGCCGGCCGATGTTGCTCAGACACATCGCCATCACTTGTTGCCGACAATGCGGCAACAAGTGGCTCAGGCAATTTCTCACCTCGCTTTGGCATTCTTTCTTTAATGTCGGTCGATATTTCACCAAGGATTTTCTTGGATTTCACACCGTGGAGCGAAGCGAGCAGGTCAGCACCAAATTGATGCAAGAGTGAACTAAACTCTTTACCGGTTTTTTTCGTCACTATTCGATCGAGTCCCGGTGCATTCACCTGCTGATACTCATCAAACGACACCAGACCAGTGAGGTATAACACGGTAATCGCTCCGTGATCGAGCGGAACACCATGACCTCCAAGTGCCGTCGATGTCACGAAAACCTTGGTAAATGGGGTCAACGAACGGAGGTTATCAAGTGTTTTAACCCCATGCGATACAGAATGTTTTTTCGCGTGCTCCAAAGAAAAATTATAGGTTGATTCAAAAACACTCTGAAGAGCTCGTCTTAGTGATAACGCAGCACGAGAGGGGTCGGGCAGGCCAACAAGCAAATCTGCCAACTCAGCAACAGTAGTTACCCGCACCTCGTTGAGATCAAAAGCATTCTCCAACAAATTTGCAAATGCTTTTTCAGCATCACCGTAATGCGAGTTTTCCAAACAGCACGCAAAAAGCACTTGTTCCAAGAGTGGACGTGTTGTGTTCGGCAACTTCGGCGAATAATGACTCTTAAGTACCTTGTGAATTTTATCGACAAGCTTCTGCTTTTGTGCTGTAGAAAGTTTCGGCTTTTGTTTTTCAATATCTGTTTTTTTTGGCCCAGAGACAGACGCCGCTTTCTTACTCCCTGCAGCAGTTTTCTTGGATGCGGCAGCGGGCACCTTCTTCGATTTGGAAACACCAACCTTTCCTACCTTTGAAGACTTTTTCTTGCTTGACGTTTTTTTTCCACTGGCAGAACTACTGGCAGTAGTTTTCTTAGTCTTTGATGTCTTCTTTTTTGAGGCCTTCTTTACAGCCTTGGCCTTCTTAGCCTTGGCTGGCGGCTTCTTCTGAGACTTTGACTTCGTTGTTTTTTTCTTTGCAGTCATAGACTTCTTTCAGCATCATCCTGAGGGTCTTGTTTGGAAACCTCTGAAGATCGAGAGGCACCGGATTCTCCACCGTGTGTTCTGTCCTGATCTGAAACTGGCAATACATCGCCAAGAACTCGAGCAATTTCTAGAGAATGCTTCACTCCTTGGTCCATTTCAAACCGTAGTTTTGGGATATATCGAGTATCGATTCGTTCCGCAATTTTCGACTGGAGAAACCCAGCTGAGTTTGATAATCCACGCAGAGCGAGTTCTTGCTTTGCGGGGCTTCCCATAATGGATACCGTGACTTTGGCTGATCGCATATCTGGGGCCATTTCGACACTGGTCACCGTTACATCCTGGACTCGTGGATCACGAACTTGTGTAAGAATGGCCATACTGACCACCTCCCGCACTGCTTCTGCCGCCTTGAGAAGTCTACGTGTACTCACGAGAGTGTTCGTGCAACTTCCTCGATTTTATAGCATTCGAGGATGTCGCCCTCCTTCACGTCATTGAAACCTGCAACTTTTATTCCACACTCAAGGCCATCCCGGACCTCTTTTGCATCGTCTTTTTCACGTCGCAACGTGTCGACCGGATAGTCACCGAGAACTCGACTGTCTCGGATGATTCGAACTCGACCATTTCGTGAAATAATACCCCCAACCACTCGGCAACCAGCAATGACTCCAATGCGGCTGATCGAAAACGTTCGCTGAACAAGTGCTCGGCCCAGTTCCACTTCCTGCTTCTCGGGAGCAAGCATGCCCTCGAGTGCTTGTCTCAAGTCATCTGTTACTTGATAGATGATGTCATAACGACGCACCTGAACACCACGATTCTCAGCCAGTGACCTGGCACGGTCATCGGGAACAACATTGAAACCTATCACGACCGCATCCGAAGCATCTGCAAGTTGAATATCAGCTTCACTAATTCCGCCTACGGAAGCCTGAAGAATCCGGATTCGCACCTCAGGATGTTCTAATTTCTCCAATTCCTTGAGAATTGCTTCGATTGAACCTCGAACATCGGCTCTGATTATCAGGTTAAGTGTTGGTGTCTTCTGCGTGCCAAGACGCTCAGTCAAGTTTTCAAACGTGACATGAACAGGAGCTGATAGAAGATTTGTCTGCCGTCGAATGTCAGTTCGTTTTGTTGCCACCTCGCGAGCAAGGGCAATCGCATCCACCACCTGAAAACGCTCACCTGCACCCGGCGCAATATCAAAACCAGCTACCATTACTGCCCGTGACGGACCTGCCTGCTTTACCTTTCGATTCTTCAATGTGTCCTGCATTGACTTGACAGTTCCGTTGGCTTCACCGCAGACGACGGCATCGCCGACCTGCAGCGTACCCTTCTGCACCAACAAACACGCCACGACACCTTGTCCCTCGTGAATGGAAGCATCGAGACAGACACCGGCGGCGGCTCGATCCGGGTTTGCCCGAACATCATGCAGTTCGGCAATCGTCAGGAGAGTATCGAGAAGTTCATCGATACCGTCTCCCGTTGCCGCACTTGTCTTCACAACTTCGGTGTCACCGCCCCATTCCGTTGGCAGCAACTCATTGGCAGCTAACTGCTGAAAGACTCTATCGATATCTGCTCCCGGAAGATCTATCTTATTAATCGCAACGACAATCGGAACGCTTGCGGCGCGAATGTGACTGATTGCTTCTTCTGTCTGAGGCATGATTCCATCATCTGCCGCAACGACAAGCACTGCACAGTCTGTGACGTTTGCTCCCCGAGCTCGCATTTGGGTAAATGCTTCGTGACCTGGTGTATCCACAAACGAAATCGGCTTTTCATTATGGTCAATAGTGTAGGCACGCATGTGCTGCGTAATACCACCACTTTCTCTAGCAGCCACATCACTCCCAAGAATCTTGTCGAGCAATGATGTTTTGCCATGGTCTACATGACCAAGGAAAGTGACAACTGGTGCTCGAGACTGTTGAAGGGCAGGGTCCTCATCAACGGCATCAAACCCAGCAAGCAATTCCTTTTCCAAATCTTCTGCCGTCTTGATATCGAGCTGGACTTCAAAGTCTGCAGCAAGTAACTCGACAGTATCTTTGTCGAGTGTCGTACTCATGTTAGGAATCATATCGAGCTCGAAACTGAGAAGCTTTTTTAGAACTTCACTGGCAGCGAGACCGATTGCTTCAGAAAACGCCCGAACCGTGCACGGAACCTGAACTGAGGCATTCGTCTTTCGAGGTGCTGCCGTTGAAACGGACGGACCACGTCGTTGACGCGGACGACGGCGTCTCATCGAGCGTTCATCATCGTCTCCAATGCCACGACGATCGTGACGCTTTCGATGCAACTGTCGCATCTCACGACCACCGAGAAGATCCTCTCGCTGTCCTCCACCTTTACCTGATTTCCGCTGTCGGCCTGTGGATTCCGAAGGCGGAAGCGGTGGCGCCAAACCACCACCAGCCATTCCGTCTCGTAGTAAACCACCTCGTTGGCCGCCTCGTTGGCCGCCTCGTTGCCCGCCTCGTTGCCCGCCGCCATGATCTTGCTGCCGGTCCTCGTGCTTTCTCATATGTTCTGCAAGCGGCTTCGTGCCTCCTGCTTTCGCACTTCGAATTGCATCAAGGGGGAGTTTGACATCTGGCTTCTGTGCAGCCGGTTCATCCGGCGTCTTCGCAACTGGCTTGCGGCCTGCAGCTGGCATAGGAGGCAACTTAAAAGTAGGCCGAGGCGCTGGCTTACTCCCTGATCGTGGACCCCGATTGGCTCCCGGCCTCACCTGAATTGGTGGCGAGCCTTCATTACCCTGATCGTCTGTGCTGGGACGTTCACCAGCAGGCTTTGCAGCCCTCCCGAGTGGAGCAGGCTTCGGAGCAGGAGTTTTTGAGCCAAGCTCTTTCGGTCGACCTTGCCGTGCTGCTCCGGTTGGAGCAACGTAATCTTCCCGTTTCATCACAGCGGGTGCTTTTGGAGTTGCCGCAGTCTCGGTGGTCGCCTTCGGCCTTTCAGCCGCTTTTGTTTTGCCTGATATGAATTCTTTTAATCGAGCGACTTCCGTATCATCAAGGCTAGCGAGTGCAGAACCCTTATCCTGAATACCCGCGCGAGTACATAGCTCGACAAGCTCTTTGCTGTCGAGTTTTAATTCTTTCGCAAGACTGTATATGCGAACCGCCACGAGTTTTACTCCGACCTTTTTTTGTACTCTGCAGCTGACAAAGAAAACCTTGCCAGCACTGTAAAAATTCCTGAGACATCATGAACTAGACTGCGGAGGTGCTGATGCCTCACTTGCGTCCTCTGATGCAACATCAGCATCTAAAGGCTCGTCTAGCGAGGTAGCCTCCTGCTCCTGTTCCTGTTCCTGCACTCCTTCACCGGCTGGTGACGTTTCTTCTTTAGCATCACCGACTTTGACTTCTCCGGGAATGTCCTCAACATGCTCTTGTTCCCGCTGTTTTCGTCGCTCATCCGCAGCTGCTTCTTCAGCAATGGTTGCTCTATTTTCTGCCTCATTCACAATCGCATCAACTGCTTCGGCAGATAACTCACCCATTTCCATCAGGTCATCTGGTTCAATCACAGAGAGGTCGTCATAAGACAAGAAACCCTCGCCAACAAGTCGCTCGGCGACTGATTCCTCAAGACCCTCAATTGACGAAAACCCGTCCACAGCACGTTCAATCTGCTGGTCAAGTTCCTCGCGAGTCATGATTTCGATATCCCAGCCACACAACTTGCTGGCAAGCCGAACGTTCTGCCCTCGTCGTCCAATCGCTAGTGACAGTTGATCCTCTCCAACGAGAACGATACCGCGACCAAGCATTTGGCAGAGAATAACCTCATCCACTTCGGCTGGCTGAAGAGCATTGGGAACTAAGACCTGCAGGTCATCATTCCACCGAACAATATCTATTCGCTCACCACCGAGTTCCTCAACAATATTCTTAATCCGATTCCCGCGAACGCCAACACACGCCCCGACGCAATCTACCCGGTTGTCAGAACTGATTACTGCAACCTTACTGCGATAACCAGGCTCTCGAGAAATTGCACGAATTTCAATCACACCATCGATTATCTCAGGGATTTCCTGCTCGAAAAGCCGTTGGACCAACTGTGGACGAATACGTGAAAGGATAATCTTGACACGACTGCCTGATTTTCGAACTTCGAAGATCGTGGCGCGTATCCTCTCATTTACATGGAAACTCTCACCAGGAATCTGTTCACTGCGAGGTAAGATTGCTTCGGTTACTCCAAGAGAAACTGTAGCGACTCCACCATCGAAACGCGTGACTAGTCCCGACACCATCTGGCCAACTTGCTCTTCATACTCATCATGAATCGAGTCGCGCTCAGCTTCACGAATCTTCTGAATGATTACTTGCTTCGCAGTCTGCGCACCAATGCGACCAGTGATCTCTTCGGGATCAATATTTGTACCGTCGTGAGTTCCAGCAATAGCTCCTGATTGGCGGTTAATCCGTATAATTACTTCGGCGTCTTCACCATAATGGCGAAGTAATGCAGTAACCAGCGCAGACTCAATCGCCTGGAAAACGATCTCCTTGTCGATATTTTTATCGCGATGAATTGCGTCGACAATTCGGAGAATTTCTTCTGGCTTCATGCGTGTCTCGGAACTCACTAACCCGATCCAACTGAATCGACTACCGCCAAACGTAACTTCCAAGTGCTGTGATCGGGGGGCCGGCACTTATAAGTTGTGCCGGAAAAGTTGACGCTCCACGTTACCGTGGCCATCAAAAAGCACCCGATAAAGGCGATCTCAGCGTTTCCTCAAACCAGCACGCCACAAACCAATATAAAGATACGACAAGGTATCTTCCTAGCTTCAGAAGGTAAAACAGGCGTTGCAAACTGTCAAGAAGCAGCCCCGGCAGCCCCTTCTGGGCACCGCCCAATGACGAGAGAACCGGCTTGTCCCTGCGGTGTTACCGCCAGACTCAGGAAGCTCGCTCCGGCACTTTCACCTTGAATTGCCGCATGGATCGGGCAGTCCACGTCCGATGTTTCATAATTTTTCTGCGGAAAAAGAGTATTGCTTTGAAGAGCCAGCATGCTCGCAATGCATTCCACAAGACCACTTCCGGCACCAAGGTTACCGAAGTTGCCTTTGGCCGCGACACATGGCAGATGGGCCATTCCTTCGCCTAGCGACTCTTTCAG
>JBDOMQ010000295.1:0-3820 GCA_039831725.1 Pirellulales bacterium | reverse complement strand
TTGAACCTCGCCAGAATATTCCAGAATTACTGGGACGCTCTGTATTGCCATATTGGTTTTTCTTCCGGGAGTCAGCACCTACAAAACGACCTCGGTTATACCATCCAAACCATGTGTTATTTCCAACGTAGTTCGACCGTGCACTTCCCATAATAGTTGCGCCTGAATGGCCTGGTGGCTGCGGACCCGGCTGAGGAATTGTTGGTGGTTGCCCATACAACACAACATCTCTTTCACTCCCCACATTCACATCTTCTCCGGCATAATCTGACGGACACATGAAACCAGAAATCGGCTTTTGAAGAGCATCCAAACTAATGCCATTAGCAACAAAGTATTCCCACGGCCTGTATGACAAATCGAAATTCCCAGCAGCATCTGCTTCCATAAACGGCAAAATATAACTTGCCCACGACCAAGCAGTCGCATTTTTTCCATCAGAAATTTGCTCCCAAGGTGCTGGGCTACTCCCGTACACCGTCCGGAGCATATCGTTATATCCGGGTGGAAAATGCCGGTGGGACGTTTCGTAATTATGAACCGCGAGGCCAATCTGCTTGAGGTTGTTCCCACACGACATACGCCTCGCCGCTTCACGAGCCCTCTGTACCGCGGGAAGTAAAAGACCAACAAGAACACCAATGATGGCGATCACAACAAGAAGTTCAATAAGAGTAAATCCAAACCGTTTCGTATTCTTCATTTCCTAAAAACTACCTTTGGGTAAGACATCAAAATTGGATTAAGTGATAAGTAAAAACTAAATCTATACCGTTAATTTTTCAATGTATTTTGCGCAAAGCAAATTCCCCACTAACGGGCGGGCAGACTGCTTGTTTCATACAGCGAAGATCACAGTAAAGCCTCATTATTTTCACTATTTCGTTATTTTTGAAAAATACGGAAGCTCTCGTTCGATTTCCGACAAACGATAGCCAAACCCCGTTCCACCCAATGTTGAAAGATCGAGCTCGCCATTTCGCCGTTGATAGATGCCCGGGTGAATCCGTTGCTCCGGTGCAGAAGCCGCCGGATAGAACTGCATGCCGTTCGATTCGACTCCCCGAATCGTACCCGCGTGCGCCGCAAGCCGAACGTGTGGAATCTGTGCGAGCATCGGGTTTGTAAGGTCCTGAACCATTACAGGCATGTTGTGTGCTCTGGCCCAGCACAGACTCAGCAATGCTCCTGTCTGCGTCTTACAGGTCTTGAGTGCAACACCTGTCCACCCGAGCTGACGACCGAGTTCAACAAATTTCCAGTCATGGGCACTTTCATCAAGAAACAGTGGCTTTCTTGATGAGACTGAGGAGACATCGATTTGATTGGCTTCAAGATCGTATGGAAAAGGCTGTTCAACATAAACAATCAGATCAAATATTTGTTTTTGCTCTTCCTTCAATCGGTCGAGAATTGAATTGACGTACTCTGGATTTTTGACGGTGCAGTTAAAATCAACTGAAAGTGAATCAACACCAGTAGCTATGGCAATTGCCCCAACTTTCACTATTCGCTCGTAATCCCATTGTGAATCCGTACCTCTGAGTTTTATTTTCAGGCACTGAAGACCATCTGACTTGATCCATTCAGTCAACGTAACTGGGTACCCATCTTTCGGGTCACTCTCTTTCTTCTCACTCGCTTCAAGTGGATCGAGTCCACCGACAAGATGCCAGACAGGCACCTTGACCGCCGGATGTGTTTCTAAAAAGTCCTTCGGAAACATTCCCTTGAATCGATCGGCTTCGGGACTTGAACGAAAGTAGTAACTAAGATCCTGAGTCATGTATTCACTGGTGTACGTATCGTAGACATCAATCTGATGAAGGTTGCTGTACGCATCGTGAACAGCAATATCGAAGGCACTCATAACAATGAGTGCGGCCAGATACGGCATTGGTTCTGTGGAATGATTCTGATTGAATGCTGCAAGAACTACCGGCAGGCGGTCTTCCAAAAATGCATGACCAACTTCCATTGGATGCCCAGTCGCATTCACCTCCACAAATGCCTGAGCGGCGAACTTGCAAAATGCAACCATCGCTTCATATCGTTCGTCATACGAACGTGTTGTACTTGGCCACGCCCACGTGACCGAAAGTGGAGTCTCTCCCCAACCTTTTGCACGCTGCCCTTCTGAGTTCACAACCTCCGCAGCAACCCGAAGACAGTTGACATGGGAAACCGATTCACCACCAAATTTGAGTGGCATCCGCATTTCAACGGGCAAAAAGCCGTAGTCAAAAGATTTCAATGAGACGTTTTTTGCTTGGCTGCTCGCGGACATGCTTAGTATCGCTACTCGGTGAATTTCTTGCTCGATTCAAAAAACGAACCCACAACCTCCGATTTGAGTCTATTTTCCTCAGCAAATGGGTTGGTTTTTCAAAAAACTGCTCGGGCTTCAGCCTGCGTTTACTCTTTCCGAAATCAAATCGTCTGCTTCGCAACGATTTCTCCCTGAAAGATGCTCATTTTCACTCGATTTTCGAAAAGAAGTCTAAAAACTCACTACATACAGCCAAGGTAATTATTTTTTGACGAAATCCTGACATGTCCTGTTTTAAATTTTGGCGACGGACGCTAGACTCCTTTCTTATTGAGATTGAGTCTCAATATCGACAAGGAGGCCTTATGTCAACTGGATATGGTTTAGCCTGGGTTGAGGGAATTCGCGATCTGCTCCGGCAAGGAGCCTATCCTGAGGCGATTGCTCGTACCGAGCAAGCGCTCGCCATACCTGGCAATGAGGCAAGTGGGCGACTCACCCAACTTCACGGTTTGACCCTCTATGTCAACGGAGATCACAAAGCAGCTCTCGCCGAATTCGAATCCGCACTTTTATTATCACCGCTTACATCAGAGTCTTTCCTGGCTCTCGCCGACCTCTACATAAAAGAGGACCGGCATGAGGACGCACGAGTCTCCTTAAATATTCTTGTCGAAGATGTTGACATAGTCCCGCCTGAACTTTTTCCTCGAATGGCGGGCTTATTGGGCTGCGTCGGAGAAACAAGAAAAGCCCTCTTTATATGCTACCGCGTAATTGACAATGACCCGGATTGCGACGAGGCCATCTTTGCTGCTGCCCATTACATGCGCAAGCTGGGGTACGCACCCAAGCCCGTCATTGGCATGATGCATCGAGCCGTCTCATTGGCTCCTGATAACTGCACCTATCGGCGATCACTCGCGGCTGCACTTACTATGAGTGGAGATATTGAAGGTGCTTATTCCCTCTTTACATCACTCTCATCACACGAGGTTTGTTGCAAAACCTGCCTTCAGTTAATGATGGATGTATTTGAAAGCTTTGGCGACTGGGAAAGACTTCATGACTGCCAAAAACGATTACTCGAGATAGACAGCACTGCCCACTAAAAGGTGATACAAGTGAATTTGATCACACTACTGTTCACGCACCTTGTTGCAGGAATATTTATTTCTACAGCAGTTGCCGTAGGGATGGCATTACTCCCTGCGATACTATGGTTTGTACAACGCATCCGAATGTAACGCAGCGATGAAGCAGCGGCCCTCCTTCTGCTCATAAATGTCACCAATTCCGTCGTATGTCAGCTTCTTACCGTTGATGCCTTCTCACAGCCGAAGAATGAATTGCCCGACAACAAAATAATAGTTATGGGCAGGCTCTCCAATCCAATTACGCGCCTAGAATCTTGTAGTTAAAAATTCACATTATTTACGTCATGCAAAACAAACTCTCAACGCTCAGCAGATCGGAACTAGATCGTATTATCATGATGGCGTGGGAAGACAGAACAAGTTTTGACGCGATCAAGAAACAGTTTGGTATTTT
>JBDOMQ010000431.1:0-19441 GCA_039831725.1 Pirellulales bacterium | reverse complement strand
ACAGTAAGATTTGATCTTGGCAGGTTTTGCAAAAATTCTGTGTCAGCTTCAGTCGTTGCTGTATCGACTATATGAATTTCAATTCCTGCATCTGCCAAGGGTTTTAATGCATCGGCAATATCTTCAGAAGCAAGCCATTCGTTGCTTCTCAGGTCAGTTATCAGCCAGAGGACACCAGACCCGTCATCTCCCGCAAACATCGGCAAGATATGTCGAATCCCAGGAGTAATTTCTGCCGTGGTGGCAGAAGTGCGAATCTTTCGTACGTCGTTACGCACTGAGTCGAGATTTTGTGGTGTAATAGTTTGGGTATAGATATCAAAAAGTTGTGAATCGGTGGCTGTCTCGGCGGTGTTATTTGAATGTGCAGATGATGTTCGTTGAAGTTTGGAAAGGCGACCAAGCGAAAAGTCCTGCTGGCCAGGTGTCGCTGCGAGTTCTTCGAGCAGCCGCTCTACCATCTTGCGTCCGCGGCTCATGGCGGTCGTTGGTGGCAGGTTAGATGCGTCACCAATTCCAAACACTTCTCCCATGGAGTAGCTGTCGTCGAGTAATGCGACGTGTCTCGTTCGGTTGCCCCCAAGTACACTGCCGAGATTCCTATCCCAGCGAGGTTGTGCGAACAGCAAGACGAGGCCCACGATGGCCAGGATTCTAAGTAGGAGAAGGAGTAGTTGCTTCAAAAGAATGCGAGTGCGATATTTTCGCTGGCTCGCAAGAAGGAATTCCATTGCTGGCCAGCGGACGACTCGATGTCGCAGCAGGTTTATGAGATGGATGATGACCGGCGCTGCTGCAAACGGCAGCCCCCACCACAGTAACGTCATGAAGTCAAATGTTGGCATCGGCATGACTTTTCTTCACTGTGGAGAATCGAAAAATTGAGTAATTCCGGTCTACGATCTTCCGCGTGCTCTGGAACGACGAGACAGGAAATTGACGAGAGTTTTGTCAACAGCATGGCTTGTTCGTGCGAGTTGATAGTCGCATTGAGATGCGGCAGACCGAGTTCGTACTTCTGTAAGAAAGTTTTCCATGGCTTGGATATATCCAGTGCGTAGAGCACGTGGGTTGCAACTGATTTCGCCACCCATCTCAAGCCCTTCAAATCGAGTTGGGCCATCGAAGGGAAAGTCGATTTCATCGTCGTCGAGTATGTGGCAGATAGCAACATCGTGTCCTCTCTGCCTTAGGAGTTGGAGGCCTTTGCAAAGTGCATCCCGATCCCCAAATAAGTCTGAGAAAATTATCACTAAGCCACGTCGTGGTAGATTTTCGGCAAGGTTTCGCAAGACAGCATGGAAATCTGAGTCGTACTGCTGACGGGGTTTTTCAAAACCGGCAATGAGGCTGTTGAGGTGAGAACGATTTGTTCTCGCTGGTACACTGGTTCGAACCTGCTTATCAAAAATAGACGCACCAACTGCATCACCCTGGGAAAGTCCAAGCCAGGCGAGGCTGGCTGCAAGTGTGGCTGCGTAGTCGTACTTTGTTAATCCAGGGGTCTGGTCAAAGCGAGGAGGGATGTAGTCCATGCTCGCAGAGCCATCAACGAGAAGAAACATACGAAGGTTCGTCTCATTCTCGTATTCCTTGACGTAGAACCTGTCTTGCCGCCCCCAAACCTTCCAGTCGACACGCCTGAGATCGTCTCCTCGAGTGTATTCACGGTGCTGAAGAAACTCGACTGAGTTTCCCTTGTAAGGGCTTTTATGCATCCCCGCAAGAACTCCTTCGACAACGGCCTGAGCCCTCAGGTCAAGCCGCCCGATACGAGCGAGCACCTCAGGAGGCAAATATTGTTTGGAAGCGGGGGTCACGCGTGAGTTCATCCTCGTGTGCGGGTGTTGTCTCAATAAGTTGATTGATGATGGAGTCTGCCGTGACACCCTCACTCTCTGCGGCAAAACCGACGACAATACGGTGTCGCAGTACCGGGGCGGCGAGGGCCTGAACGTCCTCGATGGTTACATGTGATCTGCCTTGAAGGAGGGCTCTTGCTTTGCAGCCAAGAATTAAATATTGAACGGCTCGTGGACCAGCGCCCCACGCAAGTTGATCAGAAACAAAGTCTGGAACGCCGTCACCACCGACCCGTGTTTGTCGAACGATCGCAATCGCATAGCGTGCTATGTGGTCGCTAAGGGGAACTTCCCGAACACTTTTTTGAAGGGCAATAATTTCTGCTGCCGTGAGTATTGGTTCGATGTCAGTTGTTGTCGTTCCGGTTGTTCGTTGGGCAATCTCGAATTCTTCAGAGAATGATGGGTACTGGACGAAAACCTTAAACATAAAACGATCCTGCTGTGCTTCTGGCAGTGGATAGGTGCCTTCTTGCTCAATAGGGTTTTGTGTTGCAAGAACAAAAAAGGGATCAGACAGTTGGTGTTGCGTTCGACCAACGCTTACCTGTCGTTCCTGCATGGCTTCGAGCAGTGCGGACTGCGTTTTTGGTGGTGTCCTGTTTATTTCGTCAGCGAGGATCACATTTGCGAATAATGGCCCATCGATGAAGCGCAGGTTCCGGCTTCCACTGCTTCGGTCTTCTTCAAGTACCTCAGTTCCAATGATGTCAGCCGGCATGAGGTCGGGTGTGAATTGTATTCTACTGAATTCCAAGTCCAGGCTTCTGGCAAGTGTGCTGATGAGTAGCGTCTTTGCGAGCCCGGGGACCCCTTCCAGTAAGCAGTGTCCTTGAGAAAAAAGAC
Organism: Pirellulales bacterium; assembly: GCA_039831725.1. Classification (GTDB taxonomy): domain Bacteria; phylum Planctomycetota; class Planctomycetia; order Pirellulales; family UBA1268; genus UBA1268. Next base: position 16,733 of record JBDOMQ010000431.1, on the reverse strand, counting down.
AGATGAGTAATTCATCAATCACCTGCTGTTGGCCAACAATAACTCGAGAAAGTTGGTCAACAATCTTTTCGTGAGCCTCGTGTAGCCTGTCGGTCGTTAGTGGAAGTTGAGGGTCGGACTGCATTCACGGCTCCAGAAACATTTTCAAGGGTTCGGGTTGTGTTTGAATAGAACATATCGATCCGTAGATGATACCTCCTGGCGACCGGTCGAACCAACTGCATGAGTGTGTCTTGCGACCCAGTAACGCACGATTTTCCTAGGGGAGCCCTTAACGCTGGTAGATTGGCAGCATTCCATTGTCCAGTTGAAGAATGGTGAGGTTCGTGGCAGTCGTGTAGACCGGCCCGATGTATCCCTGCTGCCAGGAAACTCCGGTACGATCCTTTGTTGCCTCCGCTACCAAACGTTTTTCGATTTGCCGGCGATAGTCAGACCACTTTTGGCCACCCTCGCGATACATCACCTGAGCATAATAGTAGTGAGCGTAGTGCCAATGGCCAAAGCCAGCGTTTGCAATGTTCCCTAGATGCTTCTCCGCATAAGTCAGCATACGCGGGACATGAGTATCATCGTATTCGCCAGCGTTGAATAAACATGCAATGGCTGCTGCCGAAATTGCTGGCCGCCCTCCTCCTCCTTTTGAACTGTACTGAACGCCACCATCTGGCATTGTGCACTTGTGGATATACGCAATAGCCCGATCGATGGTCTCGCGGGGAACCGGAATGCCCGCATTTCGACAGCCACGTAACCCTTGTACCTGAGTAATAGTTGTTGACCCCTCGTCAAAGTCGTTTCCATCCTTTGCACTTACGTATCCCCAGCCCCCATCTTTTGTTTGTGCCCGCCCCGAAAACTCGACAGCCTGCTCAAGAACTTGAATCAGTTCACTTCGTCGAGCAAGATCCTCTTCTTCACCGAGTACCTGCGACAGAAAGAGCATCGAGAATCCATGCCCGTAGGTGTACCGGTCATCTGTTTTGGGGTCGCCTATGAGTCCATTAGGCCGTGAACGACTTATCAGATAGTCGACAGCTTGGGCGATTGAGTCAGCATGTTTTCCTTGCGTAGGTGTAGACCCTTCGAGAAGCAGAGCCGTTCCGGCAAGGGCTGTCATCGCCGTAGGGTACCGGCCTTCATTGGCAGTCCAGTTGCCCCGTCGTGACTGATTTGCCGCGAGCCAATCAAGACCACCCGCCACGGCCTCGTTGACATCGATTGACGCTGCCTCTGCGTGATGGCTCGTCAAATTGTCTGGTTGAGCAAAGGCAGCAAGAAGTGGTATCACGATCGTAAATGACAGAAACCTCTGGTTGGAACGTCGCCCTAGTCCTCTCGGCTGGTATTTATTCATATATGCATTTCTCTCGCGATGGCACAATTGAGGTGTTTCCGTTGTGTTTGGAATGTCATGTCGATGGAAACCAGTTACTGACCATTAATTGCTCTAAAAATCCAATGTTTCACCTCACTCAGGATATCTGTGTATACCAGCGGCTCTTCTTCAGCACGAAAAGGCTGGGCGTTTTCTGCGGGGGATCCTGTGAAGTGGAGCATGATCTTAGGAACGTTTCCGCCCATCTGTCGCCTGCTTAGGATTCTCATTGCAACAGTAGAATTTAAGGCGTCGCCCCGTATGCTCAGTTCTGCAGTGCCCGTATTTTGATCAGGATCCATTCGGAGTTTGTCGTCAATGTGGAGTAAGGATCCGTTTCGTTTATCGAGGCACAGCAGGCTTAAGCGGTAGCGTCCTAGCATGTGTCCGCCTTGCCCTGTGGATGTATTTGCCATACGCAGACGGCGACCAAATATCAGGGTGGGTAGACCTGTCGGTTGTGGATTTTGGACAATGTGCCGCTGAATCGATACCGGTTGAGACCACATCATGTCACCGGTCAGTTGGCTAATAGACCAAATTGTGGACGATTCAGCTCTTGGATGTCCTGAGCCAGTTCCAAAACGGTCTATCGCATCAATTCCATTAAACCTTTTTTCGTCTTGTCTGTTTTCCTTTCGGATCGCGAACAGAATGTAGTTGTCCTGCCAAGAGAGGCAGCGGAGTTGCTGAAACCCTTCCGGCATATCTTGCAGAGTTGTTGAGAATTTTGTTCGTCTGGCACGAATGTCGATAGCTGTTAAATGTCCGAGAGGGGTTATCACCAGAAAGATATCATCATCAACAGGAAGCCCGCGGGCGGAAGGGAGGCATTCGCAAACAATATGTTGGCTCCTATCACGAACATCAATCACTACTAACTGAATGTTCCCAGTGGTGTCGGGGCCAGCTGGATTCACAACAAGAAGATGTTTGCCAGAAGCGCTGAGTCGGTCCTGTCTCGGAGGCAAGTCATGGCAGGAAATGAGGTGGCCGTCTATCATTGACAGGATTTGGGAGTCTTTGCCGTCGCGTCCTGTAATGCAGAGTACGTCTGAGTCACCGAACAGTTCTGATCCCACAGGGATGTTCCTTCGTCTCCACAGAATCTTGCCAGTTCGAATGTCACGCAACTCAAGCGTATTCCCAGAGATTATGGGGACGCCTGTGGGCTGCGGATATCCGATGCGAAACGTGGGTATTCTTTGAATCTGATGAGTGCTTAATTCAGCAGCGACTTTTGATAGAAGTGGTAATGGACCGAGAGGTCGAAGCAGTCGTTCTAGTGAGGTGCTAGGAGCTTGAGTCGTTAAGTTTTGTCGTGGATGAAGAATACGATCGTCAGTTGTTGCCCAGAGAAGTCGGTGTTCACCATCGGTTGGTTCACAGATTTCGAAAGCCGTAAGAGAGTGATTGGTTTGAAGAAGGAGAATGCGGCTGATGAGGAACGCGGAGTGCGAACGGAGACGAAAATAATTTGTAAGGTGTGGGTGCTTTGTTCCCTCTAGATCAATCGAGATGGCGTCTCCGATCGGTGCACCAAATTGGTCACGAAGGATAATGCTTCGTCCGGTATGCTCGAGAGTTGCACCAGGAAAGCCAGAATTTGGTGCATGAATGAGCCTGACTTGTGTCGATTTATTCAGGACGTCTCCCATCTCGTTGGCTTCTTGAGTTTGCGTGACGTCAACCTTTCCAGGCGGCCATGCATCACGCACAAAGCTTTTTTCGGCGTCTATCTGTTGTGATGCATTTTGTGAGACATGTTGGCTACCGATGGTGTTTGGTGCGAGTAGCTGAAGTTGAAGGAGGATGTTTTGTCGGGCAATTCCCGTGAGCTCTGAGAGTTCTTCCTGTAGTGTTGCGCGAAGGCTTCTTCTCGCCTCTTCTTCTAAGTTGCGGTTGGCGAATCGATTTCTAAAGACATCGAGCGCAACGTGTCGTGCAGAAGGGTCTGTGATGGAAGTCGCTCTTCGAAACTCTTTTTTTTCATCCTCATCAATTATCTGCTGGATTGGTTTTGGTGATGGAGTGTCAAGGATTTGGTTGACTTTTCTCTGAAACCACCGGCTTGATGCGATCGAGAGTGACGTGTCTATAGGGTCTTGTATGAGTCTCTCGTCATCTGACGGTGGTGAAGATATCGATGATCGAAGGCAGTCTTGGCATACCTCCCAAGCCTTCATAGGCTCGTGTACTTGAAGGTATCCTTCTGCAGCAAGTTGACGAGTGGTTGCAGCCATCTGCTGGGACGGAGCGATTTCAACTCCCTCTGTCCAAAAGTCAGCAGCAGCTAGAAAATCATTTTTCAGAGCAAACTGAATTGCTCGACTCAACGTGGAAGCTGAAGGCCTTGGTCCCTTACTGCCGTGTATACGCTGGATGTCTAGCAGGCCTTCAGTGGTATCGCCTTTATCAAGCTCTAGTTCACCTCGCCAGCTAACAGCCCATGGGTCATTTGGGTTTTCCTTAAGAGCAGTTTCGACACCTCGTTCAAGGTCAGCAGTCTGGTGGTACACATCAAGAGAATCTAAACCTTGGGAAATGACTTCACCACGGTATGAGACAAGGTTGCCAGGAAGAGAGGAGCCTCGGCCGAGAGATAGTCCTACTACCTTCCCATTGGAAGTGTCAATTTCAGCGACTGCCGGAGTATCGATTGGAACGTAAAGACGTTTCCCCGAAAGAATCCCTCGACCGCAAACTAATTCTTCATTGGGGCCAATGGTCTGCTTCCAGGCTATCTTTCCATCATCAAGTGAGACTGCTGCTGCGGTTTTTTGTCCCAGCAGAATCACCATGCGATTCGTGATGCCAGCGACCGTGATAAAATCAGATCGTGGTGATCGCCAAAGTAGTTCACCAGTTCGGATGTTGACGCAATGAAGGAATTCTGAGCCGGCTGGTGTGAGAAGTGCTCTGTCCCCCGCGATGATAGGCAGTGCGTCGAGCCACTTGCCCCCGTCAGTATTTCCTGCTGCGGAAGATTTGATTTGCATGCCAGCCATATTGCCTGCCAGAACCTGCATTCTCAGTTGAATGCCGTTTGCTAATCTTCGTACGTCATCTGGCTTTGGAATAGTAAATCGGTATGCCCAAAGAAGCGTACGAGCTGTCAGATCGACTGCTATTGCTGCACCGGCCCCAGTTGGGCACACAAGAATGCCCTCAGCAAACGTGGGAGAGAGCCCAAGCTGTTTTCGGTCATCTCGATTGTTGATGTCGTATTCGACGTCAACCTCAGCAAGTGGCTGTGACCAAATTGTTTCACCAGTCGCTGATGACAAAACGTCGAGTCGTATCTGCTGTCGTTCTTCTACAAGAACAAAGAGCTCATTGCCGAGTGGCAGAGGGCTTCCCAAGAACCAGCGAGAGCGAGGTTCCTCCACGGCCAATTCATTATTGGCTCGTGGAAGTTGCCAGCGAAGCTGGCCGTTCTGCTTGATGTCGTAGGCAACAAGACGGTTGCTGTTCTCATTATTCCGTGAACCGCCGGCTTGTCGTAGACGTTGTCGGAAAGTTGGTGAAGAGTTTCCCTCGACAACAAAGACCAGTTCTCCGTCACTTGAAAGAGTTGATGATGTTGCGTCGTAGAACAAGGGGTCAAGGGGATGTGTGCCTCGTTCTTCGAGTTCTTGCTGCGCACGATCCGTGATGGCGGAGGCTGCTAATTTTCCTTCTATCCATAATCGTTTGCCCGATTCGAAGTCGATGGCCATGACACCAGCCCGCGATTGCACAAGCAGTGAATTGCCAATAGCCAGAGGTGTGCCTGAGGGAAGAACTGGCGATCCTTGTTCGGCAAGAAGTTCTCTTCTTTTCGCGAGGAGCTGTTTCTCCTGTGGATGCAGTGTGAGGGGGACGCGGAACCGAGGCACAAGAAGTGGTCGGTCGCAGGGTCGGACTGAGTTTCGGTCAGGTGTGCCGCGACTCATTTCCCAGTTTTCAGCAACTTGGTTCGTATTCGAGCCCGGGCCAGATACAGCCATCTCCAAGCTTTTTGTGAGAAGTTGATCACGCAGGAGATTCTGTTTTGGAATCGGTTCTCCACCAAGTCGGGTAGGAGTATCAACACCCTCAAGGAACTGTCTCGCTTTTGTTTTCTTACTTGGGTTAGTTGCAATACTTGTTGCAGCCTGCATGAGCCTGAATGTTGGCAGAAGATTGGCGGGAAGATTGGTCATGGGGCCGGCATCTATTCGCTCCAGCCACGCCTCCGCCGCAAGTGGTTGACCGGACTGAAGGAAGCGAGCTGCAGTTAGAATTGCAGCGCGATGCCCAGCCTCTGTGTGGAACCACCGGCGGGCAACGGCAATAATTCCATCGTCGTCATTCTCATCAAGAGCTGTCTGAAGACGGCGATCCGCACGGGTTCTAAATTGAAGTTGATATGCCTCGGTTCCTGCTTCGGGAAGCGTTCCGATAAGTTCTGTTACGAGGGCTTTCATGCTACGGCGAGTCTGGTCAGTTGCGCTGCCAGCCTCTAAGAAAACATCCTGCTCCGCTGTCAGCATTTCATCGAGTAGTGCTGTAGCATCGGCCATCCTGCCTCCAGCTATTAGACGCTGGGCCTGTTCGAACTGTCGTTCACGGAGTCGCTCACTTGGTAGATAGACGCCGTTGCTCAACACGTCTTCTTGTGTAGACGTTTGCGAGGGAGCATCAGCCCGTACACGAGGAAAAATGCTGATCTTCAGAAAATTTGAGATATCAGGAGTTCGTAGTGCGACAGTAAGCACTACGAATGCGATGAGCATGAATGCCAAAACACTTTTCAAGGAAAGGAAAGAGAATCGCCGAGAAGCCACGTTGCATGATTGTGAGGTCGCCATGACTCCGTCTCTGTCTTTCATAAGATCACTCCACAGTGGGTTGTCTGTGTTTCGGTCGCCATCTTCTGATCTCATTATTGCAGTAGTGGTGTGTTTGTGTCTGGTTTGCAGGCCTCGGAGCCCAGAGGTCAGAATTATCGAAAAGGTGCCAATTTTGGGCCGATCTCCTCCGAAAGTACTCTTTTTGAGGGGTTTTATGCATCATAAGGTCGTAAAACTGGTGATTATTTTGCCTTATTTGATAAAAAAACGCTGTTTTCCCTTGCATTTTTACGGGTAATGCCTCTAATCGACGCCGCAAGCGACCGTTTTCGGTCGAGCACCGAAATGCGGTCGGGGTTATTGCCGCAAAAAACTTTTCTCATACGGGAGGCACGAACGATAATGGCGAAGAAGACTGGAAGTAAGCCAATGACAAAGACTGAGATCATGCGTGCGATCTCAGAAACCACAGGTTTGCCGAAGAAGGACGTTGTTGCAGTCGTCGAGTCGCTGACCGAAGAAATCGGCAAGGCACTCCGCAAAAGCGGTATCGGTGTCTTCTCAATTCCTGGTTTGGTCAAGATTGAACGACGCGCGGTCCCAGCTCGTCCGGCTCAGAAGAATGTGAAGAATCCTTTCACCGGCGAACTACAGGATCGACCTGCAAAGCCAGCTAGTGTGAAGGTTCGTGTTCGCGCTCTGAAGAACCTGAAGGCAATGGTCGAAGTTTAGTCAGAGTTGCGACCATGAGTCGTCGACGAATTGTTGATGCATAAGAAACGGGTGGCACGATTTCGTGGCACCCGTTTTTTTTTGTAAGTACACAGCCACTCAGCACATGATAATGCAGGGTTGATGAAGATGTTCGTGACATGGTCCTAGCAAGAAAAAGTATTTACATAGGAGGCATGAGTGGCTCATTTTAAAATTACTTTTTTTGTAATGCTTCTATGTTTTAGTCACGAAGTGCGAGGGGCAGAACACCCAAATGTTATCGTAATTCTTACAGATGATCAGGGATGGGGGGACTTAAGTCTCAACGGGAATGTGTCTGTCGAGACACCACATATTGACCAACTAGCGAGTGATGGGGCACGGTTTCAACACTTCTTTGTCAGCCCAGTCTGTTCTCCAACCCGTGCTGAGTTTTTGACAGGCAGGCATCATGTTCGCTGTGGCGTGTATTCAACTTCCGAGGGTGGTGAACGCGTGAATGCAGACGAGACGATGATTGGTGAGGTTTTCAAAAAAGCTGGCTACCGAACTGGCGCCTTCGGTAAGTGGCACAGTGGCATGCAACATCCATATCATCCTAATGCACGAGGTTTCGATGAGTTCTACGGTTTCTGTTCGGGCCACTGGGGCAACTACTTCAGTCCAATGCTTGAGCACAATGGGCAGCTTGTCCAGGGAGATGGCTATTTGCCAGATGACCTGACAAACCGTGCGATTGAATTTATTGAAGGCGAGCACCGCAGCCCATTTTTCGTTTATCTTCCATACAACACACCGCATTCACCAATGCAGGTGCCAGATAGGTGGTGGGATAAGTTCAAGAATAAAGAGATCACTCAAGAACACTCGAAAAAGAAAAATGAGAAAATTGACCACACGCGAGCCGCACTCGCAATGTGTGAAAATATTGATTGGAATGTAGGTCGGCTTCGTTCCAAACTCAAAGAGCTCAATTTAGAAAAAGACACGATTATTGTTTACTTCAGTGACAATGGGCCGAATGGCTCGCGGTGGAATGATGGCCTGCGTGGCCGTAAGGGGTCGACGGATGAAGGGGGTGTGCGGTCTCCACTGGTTATGTGTTGGCCCGGGGTCATTGATGCGGGGACTGTTGTCACGCAGATTTGCTCAGCAATGGATTTAATGCCAACTCTTGCAGAGTTGGCGGATGTTGAGGTTGCCAGTGCGAAGCCGATTGATGGCATGAGTCTTGTGCCCATTTTACGGGATGAAAAGTTCTCTTGGCCGGAAAGAACGCTCGTTCATCATTGGAAAGAGAAGGTTTCTATCAGGACGCAGCAATTTCGTCTTGATTACGAAGGGCAGCTCTATGACATGGATGCAGACCCGGGGCAGCAGGTCGAACTCAATGACTCACAGCCCGAGGTTGCAGCTGTGCTTCAAGGGAAGGCAAATGAATTTCGTCAGGAGATGCTCTCGGAGTACGGCAAGCCATTTGACAAGCGACCATTTGTTATTGGGTATGGAGGCACGAGCCTGACGCAGGTTCCGGCTCGTGATGGCGTTGGGCATGGCAGTATCAAGAGATCCAACAGATTTCCTAATGATTCCTTTTTTGAAGACTGGACATCCGTAGACGATTTTATTTCATGGGAATGTGAGGTTGGGGCTTCTGGGCTCTACCGTGCTGAGATTTTTTACTCCTGTCCCAAAGAGGATGTTGGGTCAACCGTTGAGCTGGTCTTTGGGGACAGTTCTCTTACTGGAAAAATAACGGTTCCTCATGATCCACCGCTGACCGGAATGGAAAATGACCGATTCAAGCGAACGGAGTCGTACGTTAAGGATTTTAAGAGAATGACTCTTGGTGAAATACAGCTTAAAGAGGGTGAAGGCACATTGATGCTGCGAGCGAAGAAGATCCCCGGTGACACGGTTATGGATTTTCGTTTGCTGTTACTGACTCGTGTGGATTTATAAAGCAATCAGCGAGCCAGGTGAGTTCGCTTCAGCACGACCGGGCTTAAGACAAAAGGTGCATAGTCAAAATGATATTGGTTATTCGTGTTTGGTTGGCTCTCGTTGCTTGCTTCTTGTCGTTATTTGTTCTCTCGCACGCTGAAGCAGCAGAACGTCCAAATGTGCTCTGGATCGTGGTCGATGACATGTCCCCTAATTTCTCCTGTTATGGCGAGACAGTTATTCAGACACCACATGTTGATAGCCTGGCAGCCGAGGGTGTACGGTTCACGCGTGCGTATGCCACCTCGCCTGTGTGCTCGACCTTTCGGTCTGCCTTGATCACGGGAATGTATCAAACAACAACAGGGACGCACCATCACCGAAGTGGTCGAGGGGAGCATCGTATTTCTTTGCCTGCGGGTGTGAAGCCAGTGCCGGAGCTTTTTCAAGAGGCTGGGTATTACACGTGTATTGGGAGTGGCTTACTCGACCTTGATTACCGTAGTCAGCCGTTGACAGAACGTTCTCGGGAAAGAATGGGGAAAACGGATTACAACTTTGATTGGAAGCGTTCAATTTACGATAGCAATGATTGGTCCGGACGCCGCTCGGGGCAGCCTTTTTTTATGCAGGTTCAGTTGCATGGGGGCAAGCTCCGTGGGGCCTCAGAGGAGGCCTATGCTGCTTTTAAGCGGCAGGCATACAGCTTGTTGGGAAGTGTTACAGATCCTGGTGATGTTGTATTGCCGCCGTACTACCCAGCGGATCAGATTCTCTTGGAAGACTGGGCGTTGTATCTTGATTCAGTCCGCATAACCGACTTTCATGTTGGACGCGTACTGGAGCGGCTTGAAACAGAAGGCCTTCTTGAGAATACGCTGATTGTCTTCTTCACCGATCACGGAATTAGCCATGCCCGTGGCAAGCAGTTTTTATATGATGAAGGAACGCATATACCCCTTGTTGTTCGCGGCCCCCATATGCAGGCCGGGTGTATTCGAACTGATCTCATTGAGCATATAGACATCGCAGCACTGTCTCTTGCAGCAGCAGATATCGAGGTTCCAGATTGGATGCAGGGACAAGATGTTCTTGCGAAAGGTTTTCAGCCCAAACATGCAGTGTTTGCTGCTCGAGACCGGTGTGGAGAGGCCGTTGATCGAATCCGGTCGGTGCGCAGTGATGACTTTCTTTACATAAAGAATTTTTTTCCAGACCGACCGCATCTCATGCCCAGCAACTACAAAGACAGTAAGTTGATTATCCGGCGTCTGAGAGAGCTTCACGCAACATCTGAAATTGATGACATTGGAGACGAACTTTTGTTTTCAAAAGTTCGTCCAGCTGAGGAGCTCTATTTGTACCGTCAGGATAGATGGCAGATTCACAATGTAGCCGAAGGCAGAGAGTATGTGGATGAGTTAGACCGCCATCGCCTGTTGCTCGAAGACTGGATCAGACGCACAAACGATCCCGGTACTGAATCCGATGATATCTATGTGCTTGAAACGGAAGATCAAATGAGGGGCAACAGAAATGAAGCGTCGCGAAAAACGTATCGCGCAAACGTAGAGGTGTACCGGCGTTGGGCCAAAGAAGGGATGTAGCGGTGTGCCGTTATGGCTGCTTTGGAGGAATTGTGGTGGCGTCGTGTGCTGAAGGTGACGCGGCTCGGTTTAAACCCGCAGGCTAGCAGACGAAATTCCCGGTGCCCAATTCAAGAAAAGTTTTTGTTGTTTATTTGCTGGATTGGGTCAACTTTGAGTAAGTCATCCAATGCAAAATGAACCCGCTTCGGTTACACTCAAGGGCAATGTTTTTGTTCACCGGAGGAACTGAAAATGGATGCAAGTTTTCGAGACAGGCTCATCGCTCGTTTTGAATCTTTCAGAGACAGCGAGCCTATCGGGCTGCTTTATTCAGAATGGCAGCCTGGTGTTGAGCCGCTTAACCCAAGTTTATTGCCCGAGGCGTATAAGTCTTTTGAGCAGCAGATGGCATTTCGTTTTTGTCCATCCGAGCACCTTGATTCGCTGCTGATTATCAAGGGGGGGGATTCGGATTTCAAGCGGCTTGTGATGTCGATTTGCAGTTCAGCCGCGATCCATTTTAAGGACGATCTTTTGAGTCATGGGTTTAAAATCAACACACGAACCATGAGTGCACCTTGGCTTTGGGCTTTGGTTGAAGCCGCACGGCGGCAGTGCTTAGGAGCCGAGGGTTTAGTGGGAGCAACTACGTTCTGCCAATCGAAGCATGATCGGAATCTGACGGTTGATGAGCAGGCAGTTCTGGATGAATCCTTGGGCTGGTCGATGGCTGATTTTGTGCCGAGGAGGTTCATGCAACTTGAAAATATTGTTGAATCTTCGATCAGTCTGATTTCTTATCTCGGTGAAAAACCAGAATCACCACGGAAGTCACGGCTTAAAGAAAAAACAGCCGATCAGTTGTTGCAGGACCTATACGAGGCTGATCCTAAATTCTGTTGTGAAGAATCATTGAGAACGATTGCAGGAAAGCTTGGTCTGAAATCAACTGGGACAATTACAGCTACCTGTTTCTATAGAGATGTCTTGAAGGACAAGAGAGCGTTTTGTAAGCCAGCGCTCAGTCAGCGTAAGCAGGCAGAGAAAAGAATTCGGGCGGGCATGCCCTATGTTGATGATAAGGAAACGATCGACGCAGTCGATAAGTCGCTCAGAGAGTATTTCGAGCAGATAGTAGACGAAGTGCATCGAGTGGATCAGGAGCTTTAGGAAGCGAGCGGTATAGCGTATTTTTGCGTTGGAGTGTTATGTCATTTTCTTTGCGCACGTGTCTAACTTTGGTGACCGCTGTTGCCATCGCATCTGTCATGAGTTCGGCGGTTGTGTCGGGGCAGGCAGAGCAATCGCAGGTGCTGAAAGTAATAACGCACAATGTCTGGTATGGATTCACAAAAAAATCTGAGCCCCGTCATGGCGAGTGGAAGCAATGGTTGGCCCAACAATTGCCCGACGTTGTTTCTCTGCAGGAACTCAATGGGTTTTCCCCAAAAGATCTTGCGGAGGATGCACAGTCGTGGGGGCACTCCTACTCAGAGATTCTCAAAAAAGGTGGATTTCCAACAGGAATAACATCACGGTATCCAATTTCACATGTTCGTCGCACTCAGGAAGGGTTTCACCATGGACTCCTGCGATGTCAGATTCGGGATATCTGGTTTTATGTGGTTCATTTCCACCCATCAAACTATAAGAAACGCATTGAGGAAGCAGGTTTGCTCAAACAGGACATTACGAGTCTTCCTGGTGCGAACCCTCGCGTTGTAGTGACGGGTGACTTCAATGCGTTTTCACCCGAAGATGTATACCACTATGGAAAAGACGCAAGGCTGATTTCTTTTTTTGAGCAACTCGACTCAACAAAGTCATCGGCTCGTAATCTCAATCATGGCAAAATTGACTATGGGGCAATTGAGACTGTTTTAGGGCAAGGATTTATTGATGTCGTTGCCAGTCGGCGATCTGCAGATAGTCCGTACATCGGAACGTTTCCAACACGACTGATTGATGACAAAGACCATGGGCCAGATCGACGAATCGATTACATTTTCGTGTCACCAAATCTCCAGAAAAGCATTTTGTCTGCTGGGATTCTTCGTGATGCGAAGACTGAGGTGTTGTCCGACCATGTTCCAGTCGTTGCTGTTATAGATATGGTTTCGGAATGACTGGTGCTGAGAAGTGTCTGGTCTCGTTGCTGTAAACATAACGCAAGCAACGCTCGTGCTTAGCGAAGAAGGGATGCATGCGTGTTTAGAGAATGCAAAGAAGAATCAGGAGGATGAGCGATAACTGAAGGCGTTACTCGTCGGAGCGCGAAGCGAAGGCAAGCCGTACAGCCAGGGCAGCAGCTACTACTACCAGCACAACAGATAAATAAATTCCGGACATTGCGACCTCATCGACCCAAAGCCTCATCCAATCCCTGGACCAGAATTAACTGAGTATAAAAAGGAACGTCGCCCAACACAAAGCCAACGTGAGGGTGAGTTCAGATGCCGTCCAGATACCTGGCTATCGACCGAACAAACCGAGATGAAGGAACGATCGAATTCGAAGATTTCAAACCGCCTGCCCTTGTTTTTAGTGGACAGAGGGAGGCTCGAACTCCCGACACACGGATTTTCAGTCCGTTGCTCTACCAACTGAGCTATCTGTCCTGAACCTCAGAAAACCTGTCGATTGAGCGACAAGATACCGACGAACACCCCTATTGGTACGGTTGTTTTGCTCTGTTGTCAACGAGAGTTCGTGTCGCCGGGGCTCTGGGGTTTGGCAATCTGAATTGATCCGATTCACGTGGCCGCGCGGTTGAGTCGGTCCCGTATCGCTGTCCACTCCGGCCCTGACGGAACCGCGTCAACAATCAGTCGATCCAGTTCACGTTGATCAAGGGCATGAAGCGTAGCGTAGAGGCTGCGAGCATACGCGGTGGGCTGAGTGGGCATTGGGATGACAAGCAGGTCTGGTGACGCTGCAAGCGATTGTACGGCCCTGTCCTCTGGAGAGTTGCACAGCCAGCCTACTCGATGCCCGTCTTGAATGAGCCGTGGGATGACGGAGGGCGCATTCTCGGTTACCGTAAGCTGGGTCCGCGGCGAGTAATGTCTCGGCTGGGTTCCAGGGCTGCGGAGAACAGGGCTGGCCTCGCCGCCCTGCCCTGCTCTAACTGGTTCAGATTCCGAGGAACACACATTCGTTCCTAAAACTTTAGCGAGCTGCTCAGAAGAAATCGGGCCTGGACGGAGAACTTTTGGTGGGTCAACAGTGCAGTCGAGAACCGTTGACTCAAGGCCATGTTCGCATGGCCCACCATCAAGAATCATGCCGATTCGATTTCCAAGTCCTTCTAGTACATGTTGCGCCGTTGTGGGAGATACTGCTTCAGATCGATTTGCGCTTGGAGCCGCTAAAGGGCGTTGAGACAATCTGATAAGGTGATGGGTAACTTTGAGGCTTGGGCACCGTAATGCGACGGTGTGGCCCCCAGCCGTGACAATGTCTGGTACGGCGTCGGCCTTCGGGACAACCAGAGTCAACGGTCCCGGCCAAAACGCATCAGCAGCTTTCTTTGCGATGTCAGGCCACTGGCTTGTCAGAGTCTGTGCCATGCTTTGATCCGAAACATGCACAATGAGTGGATTTGTTGCCGGCCTACCTTTGACGTGAAAAATCTGTGCAACGGCATCAGGTTCCATTGCATCCGCTGCCAGACCGTACACAGTCTCCGTGGGGATTGCCACAAGTTGGCCATTTGCAAGCCGCTCAGCGGCCGCCGCGAGGGCTGCAGCAGTCGCTGGATCAGGCGTCTGGACGTCTTCCGGCCAATTGATCCTGGCAAGGATTGGAAGCGGTGGACGGTGTACGGGAACTGGTGTCATAACGGTGCCGGTTGCAGATACAGGGAACACCGAGCATGATGGCATTTCCTGCAGACTAGGCAACCCGTTTTTTGGAGCTTTTTATCAACATGGCCACACCTTCCTCACAGGGCTCACCCGCCCCCGCTGTTGGAATCATCATGGGTAGTAAATCAGACTGGAAAACGCTTGAGCGTGCGGCAGCCACTCTCAAAGAGCTTGATGTGCCTCATGAATGTGAAATTGTGTCAGCTCATCGCACACCAGAGAAACTCACTGAATATGCCAGCACAGCTGCCGAGCGAGGGTTGAAGGTCATCATTGCAGGTGCTGGCGGCGCAGCCCATCTTCCAGGAATGGTGGCAGCGCAGACGCCATTGCCAGTGCTAGGCGTTCCTGTGGAGTCAGCCGTTCTGCGTGGTGTAGATTCACTCCTGTCAATCGTTCAGATGCCTGCAGGTGTTCCTGTAGGAACTCTGGCGATCGGAGGTGCTGGCGCTGCAAATGCGGCACTCCTCGCCGTTTCAATCCTGTCTCTCAATGACAAAGACCTGAACGATCGTCTTTGTTCATATCGTCAGTCACAGACAGATCGGGTACTTGCTGATGAGCTTCCTCCTGTTGTGTAATTCGTTGCTGAAAAATGGAAGGTGTCTGCATGGATGATGATGCTGGCCAGTTCGATCCGATCATGCCAGGGGCCCTACTTGGGGTTCTTGGAGGTGGTCAGTTAGGTGCGATGTTTGCAGCAGCTGCTCGCCGCATGGGCTATCGAGTCGCCGTGATTACTGATACCAAGGAATGCCCTGCTGCCCGACATGCAGATCGACTGCATGTCGGTAGTTACGATGATCCAACTTTTCTGGCACAGGCAGCAGAAGGACTTTCTGTGGTCACGTTTGAATTTGAGAATGTACCCGCAGCAGCCGGTGAGGCCCTCAAGGCTGCTGTTCCGGTTCGTCCTCATCCTGAGGTGCTTTTCATAACACAGAGCCGTGAACGGGAAAAAGCATTTCTTGTTGAACGAGGTATTCCGTGCGGTCGGCACGCGGTGGTTCGTACCGAGGAGGAGCTGCGAAAAGCGGTTGAGGAGGTTGGTTTACCAGCTGTTCTGAAAACAGCAGCCTTCGGCTACGACGGAAAAGGTCAGAGGATGCTGAAGGAATCGTCAGACATTCATGACGCATGGGTGAGCCTTGGTGAATTGCCGTGCGTCCTTGAGGAGTGGATTGACTTTCAATGTGAAATGTCAGTGGTTGCGGCCAGAGGGCTCGATGGTGCCGTTGTTGCTTTTCCAGCCATACGAAATGATCACGCGAACCATATTCTTGATGTGAGTTCCTGTCCTGCTGAGTTGCCGGCGGAGGTGCTAGGAGAGGCAGAGCATCTTGCCGCGACGGTGCTCTCAGAGCTTGGTGTGGTCGGTGTTGCCTGCGTCGAATTTTTCCTCACTAAAGATCATAGGGTTCTGGTGAATGAGATTGCTCCACGCACTCACAATTCAGGCCACCTAACGATTGAGGCATGCCCTACCAGTCAGTTTGAGCAGCAGGTGCGAGCAATCTGTGGTTTGCCGCTTGGTGTCACAACACCACTCGCTCCGGCGGCAATGGCAAATCTTCTGGGCGATTGTTGGCAATCAGGGGAGCCACTGTGGGAGCGGGTTTTTGACATCCCCGGGGCAGGTCTTCATCTCTACGGAAAAGTAGAGCCGAGGCCCGGCCGAAAGATGGGTCATATTACAGTTACAGCGACCACAACAGACGATGCCAAGGCATTGGTGCGTCAGGCAAGACAAGGTGTCGTTTCTCGGTGAGGAAAAGCAAGCCAGAGATGAGACTTATTGTGGCTTCAGTGAACGACCTTTCCACGATGTTTTGATTCCAAGCAGGCTGCGGCCGAGAGCAAACCACTGTACTGCCAGAAAAATGCCCACTGCGAGTGGGTGAAAGAAGACGCTGCCGGCCGATTGCTTGAAACGTCTCAGCGTAATCAATCGTGGAAAGTAGCTCAGGGCGAGACCGCAAACTATCCCAGTCATCACAATCCAGGATTGGCTGGTGCCACTAAACATGGAGGCGAAAAGAAGTGCAGGTGCAACTTCACCACCACCGAGCAGTATTGTGAATGGGATGATTGTCTTGGGTGATCCGATACCTTCCGTGGCATTCTTGGTGATGCCCTGAAAGACATCTCGGTTTGTTTCGTACATCCGGCATGACGCAATGTCACTGGCGTCAAAAATGTCTGTTTGAAGCCCAGCTTTGCGGAACGCGCGAGGAAGCATGATTCCGTCATGAAGCGATGACTTGATTGTGGCGTGCCCCCCTGCCCTGTCATAGGCTGAGCGAGTTGTGATGAAGAGTTGTCCACACCCTGCTGCAAGCGATGGGTCGTTTGAGAGTCGGCTTCGGGAAAGAGGCAAATAGCCTAGTAAGACAAAATGGATCAGCGGCAAAAGTAGCCAGCCGGCTGC
>JBDOMQ010000002.1:0-3852 GCA_039831725.1 Pirellulales bacterium | reverse complement strand
AAGCTTCTCAACGTTCAGGTGCACTCATAACCGCCCGACTGGCGGGAGAACAGGGACGTGATGTATTTGCTCTTCCTGGCCCCATCGAGTGCAGAATGTCAGCAGGGTGTCATAGTCTTATTCGTGATGGTGTCACACTTGTGACATGCATCGATGAAATACTCGATGGACTGGGACCGCTTTACAAAAAAGTACGGACTTCCGGGGGGCGTGACATCCACAAACCAGCCGAGTTACAACTTGATGAATTTGAACAAAATGTGCTCGTTGCGATTGACGCCACTTCAGATCAGACAAAAAAGACCACTGTCGACGCCGTTGTTGAGTACGTGAACATTGAGCCTTCCCGCGTATTAGCGGCGTGTGCAGCCCTCGAAATCCGTAAAATAGTTATCCGTTCTCCGGGCAATATTATCGAGCGTCCTTAACCCCGTGAGACAAAAAGATGCCTACACGGTACTTGAAAAACAAACAGGCTCTTTCTCTTAAGTCATGACTCACCCTACAATCAGCGACATGGATACATCGCTCTTTCATCGTGTAGAAGAAGTCTGTGGTCGCCTCCTTCAGCTACGAGACTCTCTTTGACTACGTTGGTCGAACTGAATCAGCAGGAAAACTTGAAGCTCAGATGTCTCAATCTGATTTCTGGAATGACAGTGAGGCCGCACAAGCAACTGTGGCGAAACTGAAACAGTTGAATTCCATTCTCAAGCCACTCGACGAATCGATCTCTGCCTCCAATGACCTCGAAGCGCTTGTGGAACTGGTCAAGGAAGATGATTCTTTGGAGAGTGAACTCGCGACTGAGGTCACTCGAGTTGAAGAGCTTATCGATCAACTGGAATTAACATCTCTGCTAAGTGGTCCACATGATTCTTGTGATGCGATTGTATCGATTCATGCCCGAGATGGTGGTACGGATGCAAACGACTGGGCCGAGATGATGTTGCGAATGTACTCAGCCTGGGCTACCAAGAAAGAGCTTGGCGTAGAATTGCTCGATAGGCAAGACGATGACGTCGCTGGTATTCAGAACGCCACCATTGCAATACGAGGACCTTGGGCCTATGGATATCTCCGCGGTGAGATGGGCATCCACCGACTGGTACGAATCAGCCCATTCAATGCAGAAGGGAAACGGCAAACCAGTTTTGCTGCAGTTGATGTGTCTCCCGAAATAAGTGACGACGACACTGATATAGAAATAAAAGATGAAGACATTCGAGAAGATGTTTTTCGGGCAAGTGGTGCCGGCGGACAGCATGTCAACAAAACCTCAAGTGCTATTCGCTTAACCCACTTTCCGAGCGGGATCGTGGTTCAATGCCAGAGTGAACGTAGTCAACACAAGAATAGGGCAACAGCCATTAAAATGTTACGCTCTCGACTTGCTCGACTTGAAGAAGAAAAACGCGAAGCTGAGCAACTCGCTAAATACAAACTGCAACCGAAGACTGGATTTGGCTCACAAATTCGAAATTATTTCCTGCACCCGGATCAACGTGTGAAGGATCAGCGGACAGGTCATTACGTAGGAAACTTCCAGAGCGTACTGGACGGCAATCTAGACGGCTTTCTCGATGCCTACCTACGCTGGAAAGCGTCAGATGCGGCTCCAGTTGCCGTTGACGACTGAGCCTGCAACCTGACTGGATCTTTTTCCGCAGGCAGGATAAAGTCGAACAAAACATTACTCGTTTTCCATAGGATTCCCATGCCGGAAAAAGAACAAGCACTCGAAGTTGAAGGCGTTGTGACGCAAGCATTGGCAAACACCCGATTCCGGGTTCAAATCGAAGGCGGCCACATCGTCAATGCCCACGTGGCCGGAAAAATGCGAAAGAATTTCATTCGAATTGTTCCTGGAGATAAAGTCAAAGTTGAACTTTCCCCTTACGATCTGACGAAAGGTCGCATAACCTTCCGCGAACGATAGTGGTATAGTCACTGCTGCGAAGTATCTTTCGAAGAATCCTCATCCGACTGTTGCTCAATCGTCGGTGCTGTTGCATCAGGGACTTGAGGAGAAGAATCTTTCTCTAACTCCTCAGCTATATTTTTTTCTGAATCCTGTATCGAATGTATCTTCACTGAAGATTCTCCACCTGCGGGAACGTCTTCACTGTCTTTAGATGTGGTGCGTTCTTTAGATGTGGTGCGTTGCACGCGGGCCTCATCCAGTGAATCCTGTCTTACAGAATGATTTACAGGTTCTGTGGAACCCGCTTCTTCTACTTTCCTATTTGACTTCTTCTTTTTTGAAAGCTTTTTTTCTGCTGAATCATCTGCACCGGTTTGAATATCAAAAAACTGTTTCAAATCCCCAAATGTTCGTAATGGAGCCTGCCCCGTCTTCATTTCATCAGTGAGTGGTTTTTTCGGTTCTTTGCGATCTGGGCGAGAACTATACGTACGACCTCCACGATCCTGTTTCTTACCCTTTCTTGGACCACTCCCAGGTTTCCGGTAACCACGACCGCTTGCCGACCCCTTGTTCTCCACAGACTTTTTCTGCGTGCTAGTCCCAGCAAATTTCTTGCTGGGACTCTGCGAACGCCCTCTGCCCCCTCCGTGCACGGGTTTTGTACCTGGCTTAATCATTGTCAAAGCAACACGGCGGCGAGTCTTATCGAGTTCAAGAACCCAGACCTTAACGGCCTGACCAACGACGACAGCAGCGTATGGATCCCTTATAAAGCCACTCGAGAGCTGGCTTACGTGCACGAGTCCACTATCGTGCAAGCCGATATCAACAAAAGCGCCGAAATCAACCACATTGAGCACTGCTCCTCGCAGTTCCATACCGACCTCAAGATCTTCGAACTTAATCACCCCTTGTTTGAACAAGGGCTCAGGTAGATCTTCACGAGGATCTCGACCGGGGCGCAAAAATTGTTCAACGATGTCTGACAGCAAAAGTCGGCCGACTCTTAATTCATCAGCCAGAGATGTTAGATCCAGTTCACCGACTGCATCTACAATTTTTTGATGCTTTTCACGATCAACTAGTTCTGCTGAAGATGCATTGATTTTTTCTAGTACTTTCTCAGCAACCTGATAGCTTTCTGGATGGATCCGTGTCGCATCAAGTGGATTTGTACCTTCAGAGATCTTTAAGAAGCCAACTGCTTGCACAAATGCCGTATCGCCAAAACCTGGCACTTCACGGAACTGCTCTCGTGAGGTAAATGGTCCCTTCGCGGCTCGCCAATCGATGATTCCCTTTGCAACAGCCTGATTCAAGCCGGCAACATACCGTAGAAGTGCCGGACTCGCAGTATTGACATCGACTCCAACATAATTAACACAACCTTCAACAACCGCATCGAGTGATGCATGAAGATGGCGGGCCTTAACATCATGCTGATAAAGTCCGACACCAATATTTGCAGGCTCGATTTTTACAAGCTCCGAAAGCGGATCAAGTAATCGACGGCCAATTGAAACTGCACCACGGTAAGCTGCTTCAAAATCAGGCAACTCTTCACGGGCATACTGGCTTGTCGAATAGACACTCGCTCCGGCCTCATTGACAATCACATAAGCAACATTGTGCTCTTGCAAGTCACCGACGATAAGTTCTGAAAGCAGAGATTCTACTTCTCGCCCGGCCGTCCCGTTCCCAACGGCAATTACATGACACCCATGCTCACGGACAAGCTCCACTATTCGAGTTGCGGCTGCACTTTTTTGCTCCGCCTTACCCACAATGTGCAGGATATCGCGAGCTAAGGGATTACCACAGGAATCAAGCACGACTGCTTTACAGCCACTTTTAAATCCTGGGTCAATCGCAAGAACGACTCGACCTGCGACCGGAGGCTGTAATAGCAGGTTCCTCAAATTGCG
>JBDOMQ010000385.1:0-3857 GCA_039831725.1 Pirellulales bacterium | reverse complement strand
ACTTCTTTTGGCCGGCAAGTTCAGGGTAAAGGTCCTCTTCCTTCCGATCAGATAAGCGGGATTGGTTTTATGTTGAGTGATAAGAATCCAGGTGAATTCAACCTTGAAATAGAATGGGTTAAAGTTGAAAAGCCTCCCGCTGATGGAAGGCGATAAATTTGTTTAATGTTATCTCTTATCCGCTGACAGTTGAAAGATGAAGTCCCCCAACTGCTCCAACAGAAACACCGACAACAAGCGAAAAAAGAAGACGACTACGCGTTTCCCGAAATGGGTTTAGGTGATACCCAAGCAATGCTGTGAGTGATCCCACGCCAAGACTCAGAAGCGACTTCGCCTGAGCTAGTTGGTATGGTGAGACATGAATAAACAGGGGCGTTATCAGTATCAGAAAAATTGTGGCTGATGGTATAAGACCAATGATCGCGTATACAGCACGTCGACGTGTGGTCGATGTATGTGGCCCCGGTGTCCACCACAGCAGCGAACTTACAATGAGAGAAAGAAACAAGGCAATAATAGGAGTAGGTAGCCTGGTTGCAAGGTACTCCGGGAAAGGCAATCCCGTCATTGAATGCACTGCGATACTCGCAGCGGCTACGACAGAAAAAATCCAAGCAGTAGCGAAACGGCTACGCCAGGGGATGTGAAATGCTTGCGCGAACCAGATAAGGCCTATGGCAACCGTGGCATCAAGAACCGACTGATATGACGGATACCCCGCCCCGTTGACCCAGTCAGTGATTGGCTTCACATAACTTTGAATCGGATCGCCGGGGGGAACAGTTGTAAAGAACCCAGCAAATACACGAAGCCCAAAAGCACAGAAAGGAATGAGGCCAGCAGCAAGTTCAAGGATGGGTGGGAGAGGCTTCAGCGGAAGCACCCAGATACCTGTCCAAATAACGGTAAAAAAAACGAGGTGAAGTGTGTCCATGTGTAAAGGTGGCTAGTGTTTGTTGTTCGGTGCTGGAATGAGATGTCCATAGCCGTTCTTCAAGAGACGTCTACAATCACAGGAAAGAAGGAGTGTATATGTCTGAGGCAGACTGGCATCTTGTACGAGGTGGTCGCCCCCAGTTAATCGGCTCACATCGTCGATCCACCGGTGATGCGTTCCAGTTCCTACCATTGTTTCGTACTCATCGTGAGGCAGTGCATTATTGCCGACATTCTGGTTTGTGGCCTCAGGACATTCGGCCGCGTCACAATAGATTCTCCAGCAAAAGCACCATGAGACAGTATGACGGGCTTGAAGACCTTGTTGATCAAGCCGCTGCTGAGGGGGTTACCGTTGTTGGTGTTTTTGTAGGGTTCAATAGCTCGCATGAGAGTCGTTGGGAATTTCTCCGTTTGCCGTCAGATCATGTGTCGACCCCACTTCGCCTGTCGGAGTTTGAACTTCTTCCGGAAGAAGAGGGGCCAGTCGACAGCGGGTAGAATATGAGCGCGAGAGCTTTTACCTAGGACCAAAACCATGCGAGAAAAGCGTAGACGAGTCGCCCCGGTCCGAGAAGTAAAAGTGGGATGGCTAATCCTAAGATGCACCAGAAAATCAAAAGGCGTCCTCCACGTAGAAAACGACGCTGCGTTTTAGTTGACGGTACCTTCATAGATAAGGAGGTTTTCTGCGGGGAAATCTAGCTGGCATGAGATCGCAGCAGCCCCGATTATCTCGTATCACGGTGCCAACGCAACAACGGTTGGCTTTTGACGTTATGCAGTCAATTGATCGGTAATGTGAACAAGCGCCGCTGGCTCTGAGACAATGAACTCGCGTTCACCATTTTCATTTTTAAAAAGGGCAACTTCTGTTGGATCAAAAACGCAGCTGACAATTCCTGCTGTGTCAGGTGTGTACCCAGGCTGATGAACGAGAAAATCATACGCGTAAAATTCGGCGACCGAAGGATCATCTGTCCATGAAATGCCAATGGTATTGGCTGCTGTCGCGTAGCCCCGATGGAGGGTTATTGGTGCATGGAGTTGTTCGTAAATGGCGCGCTCTGCTGGTGTCATGGCAGCTGATCTATGGGGGCGGTTACACCAAAGATGGTCGTGCCACCAGCCACGGTCGTGAGCGAGGTAATCAGTGACCCAAAGGGTTGCGAGGCATGACCAGTAATCGCGATCACTCAAGTCGTCCGCGTGTGTGTCAAACCAGAGTTTCCGGCGGATCGGGGGCGTGGATCGCATCTGGTCCGTTGGACGCGACTGTGTGTCATACCTGTCGATTGCACTAACCATTGGTTCCGCTCTCGAAAAACCGGGGGTGACGTGAGATGCCAAAAATCCCAACCTGTGTGCTGTACGTGGGCCAGAGGGACTTTGCTCGCTTTTTTTGGTGGAAAGCAAGTACGAAGCGAGTGGAAAGGGCAGTTTGCAGCGAAATGGTCCGCTTTTTGGCTTATTTCGACCGATTCGCGGCTCGGAATACGATCCGTTGTCGTCGGGAGTGTTCTTCCGCGGGTCTTTGGAAACGCAAGGTACACTTGGAGGTGAAGGGGAACCGCCGCGAATCATTTCAGCAGATGTCCGGACGTTCCGTTGGTATGTATACGGTTTAACAAGTAGGAGAGAGTAGTGATGGGTCTACTAACATGGGTCGTGTTCGGTTTGGTTACGGGCGCAATTGCGAGGTTTTTTGTGCCAGGTAGTGGTGTGTATGGCCTTGTGGTCACAACAGTTCTTGGTGTTGTGGGCGCATTGGTAGGTGGGTTTATTGGTGCACAACTCGGTATTGGGGCAATTGATGGATTTGATCTCCGAAGTATCGCGATTGCCGTAGGTGGCAGTATTATCCTACTACTTGGCTATCGAGCGGTGGGCAGGCGGTGACTCCCCCCAAGGTTGTTTAGACACCGAATGAGATTCTAGGGGCCAATTCAGCGAGTGGTGGACAAGGCTACGTTGTGTACGTGAAAACTATGGTGCGATGGTATGGATAGCCTATGAAGTCTTGGTTCTGGGCTCTTCGTGCCGACGTTCGTGCAACTCGAGATGCCTCGAACCGTTGAAGTAGTCAGTTGGGTTGTTGCCCGTGCTAGTGTACGAGCCATCGAACTAAACGAGTAATCACGTATCAGTCATGAGGCAATGAAATGAAACTCTGTCTTACCAGTATTTTGGCACTATTCATGATCGGGCATTCAATTGTGTCCGCAGATGATTCATCCTCAGAAAACCCGAATGCTGAAGGCACGCAGCGGGCACAACGTTTTCGGCCCGGTGAACGGCAAAATGGTGAACGGACACCAGGGCAAAGAAGACCGGGGCAGTTTGCAGGTGGATTCAGCCCGGAACAGATGGCAGAGCGGATGATTGAAGAGTTTGATGCCGACGGTGATGAAAAACTCGATGCTACGGAATTACTGAAGATGATGACAACGATGCGTGAACGACGCGGGGGAGGAATGCAACGACGCCCAGGGAGCAATGGAAGGCCTTCATCAGGAAATTCAAATGCAACCCCTGGTGGTGAAAAGCCAAAACGTCCCCCTGCAGCAGAGTGAACGGTACAAGAAGTAACTGCCCATCAAGTCTGTCACGACAAACAAAGATGTGAAGGAATTTTCGCCATGAAAAATGTCCTGTCTTTCATTGCCAGTGCTTGTTTTCTTGTGTATTCGGTTGTTGGAGCAGAGGAATCGCTTACGACGGACGAACTTCATTTTTTTGAAACAAAGATTAGGCCTGTACTTGTTCGCGAGTGCTACGGCTGCCATTCAAGCAAGGCAGGTAACGTCCGCGGTGGTCTCCGACTCGACACAAAAGAGCGGATGCTGTTGGGTGGTGCCACAGGGCCGTCTGTTGTGCCCGGTGATCTTGAAGAGAGCTGGTTGTATAACGCCATAACA
>JBDOMQ010000235.1:0-3865 GCA_039831725.1 Pirellulales bacterium | reverse complement strand
TCAACTTTCCATTAATTCCAGGAACATCAGGAAGTGTGTAATAGCCATCAACAACACGCACGGGATTCTCCCAAATCTCAAAGAGCGATTCGTAACAGCATTCGATCATCGGCGTATTTACTGTTGCCGCTGCGAGCTGGGCATGAACATTCTGCTGAACGTTTGTGTGAGGAATGACCGGGAGACCGTGCGCCTCACCAATCGCAGCCACCTCAAGCCACTCTTCAATCCCGGATAACTTTGTCACATCAGCCTGCAAAATAGCCGCCGCCTGCTGGTCAATATATTCTCGAAAGCCATACGCCGTATAAACAGTTTCTCCGATTGCTATCGGTGTCTGTATCGATTTGGCTAACGCTGCATGCGACCGTACATCAAAGGGATGCAGTGGTTCTTCGAGCCACTCAACATTCAATTCTTCAAGCCGCTTGCCCCATTGAATAGCCGTCTCTAAATCCCAGACTGTATTCACATCAACCATTAACTTGATGTCGTCACCAATTGCCTGCCGCACAGCCTGCACCCGCTGGAAGTCTTCTTTCGGATCGGGACGCCCCAGTTTCATTTTGACTGCATCAAACCCTCTCTCAATAATGCGGTGCATATCGTTAATTACCTCGTCGGTCGTCCACGTCAACCAGCCACCGTCAGTGTTGTACGCCTTCACACGATCTTTGACGGGGCCAAGGTGCTTCCAAAGTGGCACTCCATCTGTCTTTAGCTGGATATCCCATAGCGCAAGGTTCATTGCGCATAGCCCGACCTGAGCAACACCAACACGCCCGATAAAATGCGTTGTTGAATGCATGGCTTGCCATGCATCATGCCGATCAAACGCCGACTTACCGAGTACTGCAGGAGCAAAGCAGTCATCGATCATGACTTGCACGGACCTCAAGCCACGGGTGTAATTCCAATTGAAACCATATCCTGTAATCCCTGCATCGGTCTCAATAGACACCTGCAGAAATTCAACTGACTGGACACTAGATTGGCTATCCGTAATTGTTCTTTGGCCAAGTGGAACATCTACCAGAGCAGTGTGAACACCTTTGATAACTGGACTTGTGCCTGCTGAAATCTTATCCCGTTGCTCTGATGAATCATAATTCTGGACATCTGCCAACGCACCACTCCTTTTGCGAAACATTCTGCCCAAAGCGATCTCAGAGGACACACCGCTGTTCACTCGGCGAACCCAAGTTCCTTCGCTTCTCTAGGCAGTGATTCATCAGCGATTCCACGTGCACCACGTCCCTGTGAAACTCGGTCATTGACATCAAACTCGATGCTTTCAATATCTGCTTTCCACCACTGAGATTTCTTCTCTGTCGTCGAAGGGATATCAACAGGACGCACGAGACGCATTCCGATACCCAGCGCCGGTTCCTCCGTGTACCAGAAGGGGCTCTTGGGGAGATTTGGATCAACGTCTTTCCAGGCTTCATCTTCAGACCCTCGCCGTGCCGCCGAGCGGCATTGTGAAGGCTCGTCGAAATAAGCACCTCCGCGAACCACTCGTGATTCCAGATCCGTTGGCCAACGAATAGAGTCCTCCGCGGTCACTGGCTGTGGCAGCGCGGCTACATTGGTGTAACCATCTTCTGTCATTTCATCAATGACCCATTCAGAAACATTGCCGTGCATATCGAATAGTCCCCACGGGTTTGGTTTTTTCTCACCCACGGGATGCGTTGTGTCGTCAGAATTTTCAACAAACCATGCGTAGTCACCGAAAGAATCTGTATCGTTAAAAGAAAATGGGCTCTTCGTGCCAGCACGACAAGCGTATTCCCATTCTGCCTCTGCAGGCAAACGGTAAAAGCGACCTGTCAATCCAGTAAGCCATTTCGTGTACTGCCGAGCAGAATACTGGGTCATTGTCACAGCAGGCTGCTGCGGCTCTTCACCATTTATAAATGTTGTTGTTGGGTCATAAAGAGCTGATGGAGCCGTTACTGCATCAACTTCATTTTCTTCTGTTACGAGACGCACACCAGAACTCTCAAGTGCTGTAAACAGATCAAGCATACTCATGAAAACCTTGTACTCTTCCCAGGTCACCTCACAAGCACCCATCCAAAATGGTGAGACTGCAACCTCAACTTGTGGTCCTTCAGTATCCTCTCTACCAACTTCATCGCTGGGGCTTCCTAAGAAAAACCTGCCCCCCGGGACTGGAACCATTTGGAATGTAACATCCGACCCTGGAATGGTTTCTTCGTAAGGCACAAGCCACCCATCCTTGTAACGTACCGCTGGAGGGTTTGTGTCAGGCTGCGTATCTCCAGAAACAAAACCTGGAATCACTACTTCTTCGGCAAGCGACTGATTCGCAGCGTGAAAACCCGCGCCCAAAAAACAAATCCCAAAAAGAACTACTGCTACTATTTTGCTCGTCATGTTGTTACCTAGTTCCGGAAAAATTGTCCGCACTCACATTCATTACGTAGTATCCAAAAGGAAATAGCCTAACTCACGAGAGTCAAACATCCCATGTCAGAAAAATACGGTGTCTTATTTATCGTGCCTTTGTTCCTTAAAATCCAGATGTTTTTATGTGGCTACGATAAAATTAAATCATGCTTCATGGTGACGATGAATGACCCGGTAGAGTGGCACGGCGAGCAGTGCACCAAGAACGGGGGCAACGAGGTAGACCCACAGAGAGTGAATCTCACCAGCTATGATTGCTGGCCCAAGTGACCGAGCAGGATTCATCGAAGCTCCACTTACCGGACCTGCGAATAATGCCTCGAAGGCAATCACAGCCCCGATGGCAACGCCAGCTAACAAACCCGTTTCTTTTGCACCAAAAGAAACGCTCAAGATCACGAGCATCAAAATAAGAGTTAAAATAAGTTCCAGTACAAAAGCCTGAGAACTGGACCCACTTGGCACGGTTCCACCAAGAGATGCAGCCGCAGGAAATAGCATTCGCACGGCACCGCTTGCCGTCAGGGCACCCGCGCACTGGGCCGCGACATACCCGAAGACACGTCGTCCATCAAAGCGACCTGAAGCCCAGAATCCAACAGTCACTGCCGGGTTAATGTGAGCACCAGAAACATCACCAAAGGCATAAATCATTGCGAGCACGGTTAAGCCAAAAGAGAGTGACACGCCAACATGAGTAATATCGCCACCCGTCATTTCATTGACAACAAGTGCGCCAGTTCCAATGAACACGAGGCCACATGTGCCACAGAACTCAGCAACAAGGCACTGAGAAAGAAGCGGGGCAGTTGGCGAGGTATCCGTCTTGTCGCTCATACTCACAAACAATGCCCTCTCTTTGTCATGGTTTTAATTCACAAGAAATCATCTTCTGGAAAGGGCGAGGCGTCAACAAGGCAAGTCATTCACACTCATCCGTGCCACTTGGCATGCGAGTGTTCGAATTCATTCAACTGGTAAGGGCCAGCCTCGTACTCTGGCATGCACATTAGCCACTCGACCCATGTAGTGATCCATACTGTAGGTCCCGGCCGCTTGGAGAATATGATCTTTGGCTTTTCCAATATCCCCATTTACCTCGGCGTAGAGGCCGAGATAAAGGTGAGCGTAACACAACTGATTGCGTTGCTGCTGACTACCCCCGCGTGCTGCATGCGTAAGCACATTTTCTTCGCTGCCATCTCCTTGATAGAGCTCGAGTATCTGCTTCATTGGCACACGTAAATCCTGTCCAACATCGAGCATATGCTGACGAGCATTTTCTGGTGATGTAGCCCGTGCAACACACAGATAATGCCAGGCAGGGTTTTCAACATCATTTGGGTTGACCGTGCGATGCAATTCAAACTGCTTTTGGCCTTCCACAAACCTGTCGGCGTAGTACAAAGCAAGGCCACGCTGCCACAGG
>JBDOMQ010000349.1:0-3865 GCA_039831725.1 Pirellulales bacterium | reverse complement strand
GAGATTGACCAGTCCTTCGTCCGATTGATCAACCGAAGCGTGTGCACTCATAGGAATCTGGAGAAAATATGGCCGTGTCGATTGATCCACGATACCCGTCAATTGAAGACCTCCGTCAAAAGGCAAAAAGTCGGATGCCAAAGTTTGCATTCGAATATCTCGAGGGCGGCTGTAACAGTGAAATCAACCTCGCTCGCAACACAGCTGAAATTCGTGAAGTTCGATTACAGCCAAAATATATTGGTGAATATGACGGTGCTGATCTATCCACCGAACTATTCGGCATAAAGTACGATGCACCATTTGGCATTGCTCCAATTGGTCTGCAAGGACTGATGTGGCCCAAAGCCTGTGAACTACTTGCTGCAGCAGCACACGAACAAAACATTCCGTTCTGCCTATCCACTGTCAGTACGGCAAGCATTGAAAATGTTGCAGATATTACAGATGGCCGTGCCTGGTTTCAGCTCTATCACCCAGCTGAAGAAGACCTCAGAGATAAGCTCGTTGCACGGGCGGCAGATGCCGGCTTCCCTGTACTCGTCCTCCTTGCTGATACACCAACATTTGGATATCGACCAAAGGAAATAAAAAATGGTCTATCGATCCCTCCACGGATGACGCTCAGCAATATCGTGCAAATGATGCAGCGACCGTCGTGGTGTGCACACCAACTCATAGCAGGTAAACCAGAATTCGCCTCACTCAAACCATACATACCAAAGGGACTCAACATGAAGCACCTTGGCTTGTTTATGAACAAAACATTTCAAGGCAGGCTGACAGAAGACCGCATTAAAAAATTACGTGATCTCTGGAAAGGTAAACTTGTTGTCAAAGGTATTGTGACAGAAGAAGATGCTGAAAAAGTCTTATCGATTGGGGTTGATGGAATCATTTCATCAAATCACGGTGGACGGCAACTCGACGCTGGTCAGTCAACGATTCGGCCGATGGCAAAACTGGCACAACAGTTTGGGGACAAGATGACCGTCATGCTTGATTCAGGCATTCGAAATGGATCAGATGTTGCATGCGTCCTGGCGAGTGGCGCCCAGTTCACATTCCTTGGACGTTCCTTCATGTATGGTGTTGGTGCAATGGGAAAACAGGGTGGCGTTCAGACAATTACTATTCTGAAACGGCAACTGCAACAGGTTATGGAGCAGGTTGCCTGTAAAACAGTAAAAGATTTTCCTGACCACTTGCTTCGAGAGTAGCTCAACCGATACCCGAGCGTCTCAGGGCCCATCACGTATCAACATACTGCCCGCCCAGTGGAAACTAGTCGAACTATTCCTTAAGCACCATGTCGATACACATCACAGCAGAAAAAATAATCTGCCGAAGTGGATTACCCTCCGGAACTGAATCTTCAATCTCCAGCACATAGTTGTCAGCACTTGTAAAAAGTTCCTTCCCGACCCCGGACCACTTTTTTGTCACGTGCGCAAACTCTGTTCCATCATCGGTCACAAATCGAAAATTCCATCCTGTCCATGATCCCTTCAATTGACAGAGTTCCTTGCCAGAAGCACCCAAGACGGTAAATGCGCCACCGATCGACCATACATGCTGCTGAAATGACCCAATCTTTTCTTGCCGTTCATCAAGAATTTCAACTGACCAAGATAAAAACCTTCGATGAACCGAACACACTAGTTCTCCGGAAGGTGTCGTTATCTCTATATGGAAGGGTGTCAGTCGTTTGAAATCAGTAAATCGAAATAATTTCGTCAGCATACTGAGTTTTGGCTCACGACAAAACAAAATCACTTCACCTGTCTGGGGATCATAGATATCAAAGTTGTTTGAGGCCTTGAACAACCCAACATGTTCTTTCACAAAATAAATATTGTTATTGAGCACTGGATGCATGGGATTCGCTTTCTTGATTCCTTAAGAGAGTACCTTCAGTCATAATCCAATCGCTTTCCTGTCGACACGCCTGATGTAGTTACTTTTTTGTAACATGGGTGCTATTCACTGACCAAAACTGGCCATCATCGTTCTTCAGAAAAAGACGAAGTGCACCATGCTGAGGAAATTTCGCATTCTTCACCACGACAACATTCTTTCCTTCTTTTACATTCAGAATGCGTTTTGATTGGTCCCAACGATCTGCAAATGTGAAACCATCTTTGGTTCCCCAGTACACCTCGAGCTCCGGATTGCTTCCAAGATTTTCAATCTGACACTCTATTTCAAGACCAGCGGAAATTACCTCCACTGACTGAACCGTTACTTCAGAAGGAACGCTTACTAAAGACTTTTTATGCTCTGGTGCAAGATATACGGGAAGTTCTTTGAGCGCACTGGCTTTTGTGAGCTCAACACCACCCGCAGATGGTTTATGAAAGCTAAGCCCACCCGTTCGTAGAGAAAACCAACCATCATCGGTTACCCCTCGATGCGTGTACGTCAGCCCTGTCTGCTTATCAATATCGCCACCCGACATGGTATCGAGTTGAAGAAGATGACCATCTTCCTGAACCACCCACCCACGATACCGCATTTCACGTGGGTATAAGCCTGTGCGCTGAACATGCGGCGGCCCTGGTACTTCAACAAAGCTACCAACCCAGAGGGACTTCAGTGGCTTGCCTTTGTTGTATTTATTCCCCACGCCAAACAATCGCCATTCATTTTTATCTGCAAGATAAAAATAGCTGTAGTAGGTGTCATAGATTTCTGACGGAACCACTCGAAGAGCTAATACTTGCCGTTGCCCTTGATGCCCCGAGAGTGGATCCCAATCACGAATTTTGACACCCGTTCCCTCATGCCCAAAGCCACCGAACGTTGCATCACGATTACCGATCGCAAGAAGGTGCGAAAGCTGTTCAATTGGTGGTTCCGCCTGACCACGCCCGTATGACCATAATGAAAAATTGAACCCAGCATTGACTGTTCCATCCGCCTGCCACGTCGGACCGTAGTACCCAAAAGGTGTTGTAACAGGTGCATAAAAACCAAGTTCACCAGGAACGGCATCCATCTCCATTACCCAGAGACGAATTGGCTTGTTCGCTTGAGAACTTGAAAACTTGGTGTGCGCAGCTGATGGTCGCCATCGCTTTCTCAGAACGGCAGCACTTTTTACACAAGAACCACTGAGAGTCATCCAATGAAACTGAGTACCCGCCGCTGCTTTCTCACAGACAAGTTGAAGGCGATGCAGACCAGGTTCAGTCACCCGGAACGGACACGTAAATGCTACAGCAGGTTCTTTTTGTGAATGTACGGCAAAGGAAACAGATTTGTTATCCATTGACATGGAAAACATACCTCCGTTGCTCTTCGCTGACATCCAAAGAGTAATCGTTCCTTCACCGCCGTGTGGCGCGAACCACACCCATTCTGCCACATCACCGGCATCCCACTTTTCAATGCAAGAGAAGGACTTGCCGCTATTGAGATTTTCAAGATCAGGAACCTGCCCCTGTCCAGCAGCAACTAATCCTAGCTTCGGAAAGAAAGATTCATTTGGTGTCAGGTACAACACACCGTCACGTGTCTTCTGAAGCATGCATACGCTGTTGGGATCATCACCACACGCCTGCCAAGAGATGGGAACTCCCAGTTGACCGTCACCAACAGTCGGTGGGTTGTCGGCATACACGGAACCAAGTACCCCGCACACGACAAGGCACGCTCCCCATCGATTCCTAGTACTTGTGAAAGCTCTTCTCATAGAAAGTCCCTCCAAACAGGACATGGTATCGCACCACAGGATCCCCTTACGCGACCACAGATCGAGATTCTATTGTCTTTCTGAGACCGAAGGAAGAATAAGCCTAAAAAGGTTATTCCCCTATTCTGATCGACTGGGGTGGGCAGACCAGTTTGGGACTGCATGGTGCCG
>JBDOMQ010000015.1:0-19490 GCA_039831725.1 Pirellulales bacterium | reverse complement strand
AGACGAGCGAAACTCAATCGATCAGGGTACGTGCCACTGATGCCAGCGGAGAGTCGGTAGACAGAGTCTTTACGATCATAGTCACAGATGTTCCAGAGGGTCTTCTTGTTGAAGAACTTGTTCCAGATCGAGATGGTTTTCGCATTCGATTTAGTAGCCAACTCGATGTATCAAATCTTGATCTCCACAATCGAGCAGTGGCTGCTGAATACCTCGACGTGACATTGCGGGATACAACTGGGGCTTTGATTGATTCAGCTATTGCGGTCAACGACGACCAAGATGGTTTTCGTCTCGTGGTAAACAACGGTGTTCTGGATGCCGGTGACTACACACTGACTGTTCGAAGCGGAGAGAGTGGAGTGGTTGCATTTGACGGTCGCTTGCTGGACGGAAATAGTGATGGAGTGGTGGGCGATGACTACGTGTCGACATTTACGATAGAGCCGCTGTCAGTCGGCACTGCGATTGTGGGTGTCCCGGGATTTTTCGAGACTGCAGGCCAACAGGTCAATGTGCCTGGGTCCGCTGCTGGTGGTATTCCAATCGTTGTGACAGCATTGGAAGGAGTGATGTCGCTTGATATGGAGCTATTCTATAACCCCGAGCTACTCAGTATTTCTGGCGTTGAATTAGCAGAAGGTATGCCTTCTGGTGCCCTGTCACTCATTAATGTTCTTGAGCCAGGGCATGCAGTGGTCGGATTCTTTTCGCCACAGCCACTTGCAGCTGGGAGTTACGAGGTAGCTCGTCTTCTGGCTACAGTTCCAACGACTGCAGAAAAGGATCAAACGCACGTGCTTGATGTAAGAGGGGCTAGTCTGAATGAAGGCATGGTTCCTGTTTTTGATGATGATGGTATTCATGTGGTAGCGATTGGTAACAGATCGCCGACAGGCATTAATCTTTCATCGAACGCTGTTGTCGAGAACAGTCCAGCTGGCACAGTGGTCGGCATGCTAGAGGCAATCGATCCCGACTACGGAGATTCGTTCACCTTTGATCTTGTGGCCGGAGAGGGCGATAGTGACAACGCGTCCTTCTCAGTCGATGGCGGGCAATTAATTACGACAACAGAATTTGACTTCGAGGCCGAGGCAACTCGAGGAATCCGCATTCGGGTGACTGATAGTGAGGGAGAGTCCTTTGAGAAAGCCATCACTATTCAGATTGAAAACCAAGTCGAAACACTTTATGTCACCGAATTAACAAGTGCAACCGACGGCTTTCGGGTGTCCTTTAGCAGGCCAATCAATCTAGGCGTTGTTAATCTCTACGACGCTATGGACGTCTATGGTGACTCTGATTTAACTCTTCGTGGAGCGACAACAGGTGACGTGAACGGGTCTTTGGTCATCGCTGCTGATGGTCGTAGCGTGCAGTTCGTTGCGGATGGTCCACTTTCCATTGATACATATTCGGTAGTAGTACGCAGCGGAAGCGATGCATTCCAAACAGTGGACGGAGAGTTGCTTGATGGCAATGCGGATGAAGAAGCTGGTGATAGCTACAGCGGCAGTTTCACGATTTCAGAAGTGTCATCTGTGCGGTTAGGAATCCCAAGTTTTGCGAGAGGTGCTGGTCAGGACGTACATGTTCCAGTTGCAAGTGAAGCAGGGATCCCGCTTGTGTTAGAGTCTGATGGAACTGTTCGTTCACTTGATGCTATTTTCAGTTTTAACCCGGAGTTGCTGGATGTCTCAGCTATTGTGCCCTCGGTTGATCTGCCAGAATTGGTAAATTTTTCAACAGAAGTTTTAGAGCCGGGGCGAATTGCCTTACGGTTCGATGCTTCTGAATCTTTCCCAGATGGTGGAGGCGCTCCTGCAGGTCAATTGACAATAGCGAACGTCATGGCTCAGGTTGCTGCGACAGCTGAGAATGGTTTGACAGCACTTCTCAGTTTAGAATCAGTTGTGAGTAATGGCACCGTTGCCTTTGGTGGAAGTAATGCAGTTCAAGTTGTAGCGTCACTCGGCGATACTAGTGGGGATGGTGCCTATAGCCCAGCAGATTCTACCCTCGCAGCAAGACTCGCGATGCGGCTGGATAGTGGGCTTATTAGTTATCCGGTCGTGATGCCTACGCTCGTTGCAGATGTGAGCGGGAATGGAAGTGTCTCAATGCTTGATGCTGCAATGATTGCAGGTATAAGAAGTAGGATTGAAGGTCCTGAATTGGCATCTGCGCCACCACCAAGGCAGATGCTTCTAAGGCATAGTGGAAGCTTGCGGAGAGCTGACACTATCGATGTCTCGGGCGTACTTTCAGATGATCAAACGAGGTTGCTTTCTGCGTCACGAGATTCAGCAGCCTCTCGAGCACAAGCCTTTGCCGATATTGCTTCAGGATGGGCTGCAAGTTCAACAGTGAATGAAGACAACGTATTCTCCTTCGCTGAAGACAGTGATGAATCTGTAGAAAGTATTTTTGTAGACCCGGGAATCGTCTAGATTATCTCTATCAGATATTTGCATTACAGAGATTTGGTTTTATTTCGACCCATTCCAGCTAGGTCAACACCAAGTCTCTTGGCTTTCTTATAGAGAGTGGTTCGATTGATACCGAGTGACTTCGCTGCGGCATCTCTACGCCAGTTATTCTGACGTAGGGCATCAAGGATGAGTCGTCTTTCGGGGGCAGCCATTTGAGCTTTGAGCGAGTCGTCAAATGTCTTTTCGGCAATAATTTCTGAGTTGGAGGCTCTCCTGCTGCTTGCTCCCTCGATAACCCGAGGCGGGAGGTCGGTCACCTCGACTCGGTTGCCTGATCCAAGGAAGGCGGCCCTTTCGACTGCATGAATAAGCTCTCGGACGTTCCCAGGCCAGTGATGTGTCTCAAGGCATTCGATAGCCGCATTGGTAAAGCCCTCTATTTCTCTGCCGGTTTGCACCATGACACTTCTGAGAAATTGCTCGGCGAGAGGCTGTATGTCTTCTTGTCTTTTTCTCAGAGGAGGTAACTCAATTTTGATAACGTTAATTCGCCAAAAAAGATCTTCACGAAATTTGCCGCACTGGACAAGTTCTTCCAGGTTTTCATGCGTTGCAAGAATGACACGAGCATCGACCTGCTTTGTTTGTGTGCCACCAACAGGTTCAAATTCAAAATCCTGTAAAACACGTAGCAATTTCACCTGCATTGTCGGAGTGGCGGTAGCAATTTCATCAAGGAATATTGAACTTTTATCAGCGCGTGTAAACATTCCATCTCGTGCTGTAGTGGCACCAGTAAATGCTCCAGCACTGTGCCCAAATAGTTCACTTTCCAGTAGCGATTCCGATAGGCTTCCACAGGCAACCTCAATGAGTTGGTTGCTTGAACGAGTACTCCTATTATGGATCTCTCGTGCAAGTAAAGACTTGCCTGTGCCGCTCTCTCCAGTTATCAAAACAGTTGCAGTTGTCGGGGCGATTTTCTGGACGATTTGTGATACTTCGTGCATTGCCGGGCTTGTTCCAACCAGTCCACGGTTCTTGCCCATGCTGCAAACTGTTGTCGATCCGCAAACGTCTAATGATATTTTCTGCTTTTGAACCGTTTCGAGTGTGTTCAGCAGTTCGGTGTCATTAATCGGTGCAGTCAGTACAGTGTCAGCATGAATCGCAAGAATGTTTTCCTGGGTAGGTGTGGTTCCAAAAGCAATCAGGTGGGCTTCTTCCCAGATCGAGCGAAGTAAGGTCGCAAGACGAATGCTTCCATTATCAGGAAGTTCCCCATCGAGGATACAGAAATCGTATCGATGACGGCCGAGCTTTTTGATGGCATCTGTGACATCACCTGCTGCAGTGGCATGCCATCCAAGCGAACAGAGCCATTGGGCAATGCGAGAGGCCATTCGGCGATCATCGTCAACGACAAGTATTCGGTTCCATGCATACTTGTTTGAGTTGGCAAAGGACTGAAAAGTAGCCTGATTCTGGAATGCTGGCATCGCTATTTCCTAGAGACTGAGCAATGTGCCGGAGGACGAATATCCGAGTTGCACATTGAGTACGGTGGCGGAATCGTAGATCCCATAGATTCCTAGGCCACAGAACGACGCCAGAAAAGTCTCTCTCAGTCATATAACCAACATATATTTCAATGCTTGG
Source organism: Pirellulales bacterium (assembly GCA_039831725.1). GTDB lineage: Bacteria > Planctomycetota > Planctomycetia > Pirellulales > UBA1268 > UBA1268. The sequence goes on along the minus strand of JBDOMQ010000015.1, from coordinate 15,396 downwards.
TCGCTCATGTGTTGTAATCGTTACAACCGTGCCTTGTTCCACAATACCGTTGATCAATCATTGGTCATTGAGGATGTGATCCTGGGTTCCCTGAAACGGGAATCCTACTTGGTTTCAGGCGATGACTGTTCTTCAGTCACCTGTTCAGTCTGATGTGGGCCCGCCGAACCGCTGTTCTCACCCAAGCGATCAGCTGCTGGCCCAAATATGAGTTCACGATTTTCAAGCAGGCTATCAGGATTCTCATCGAGAATCTGCATTCTACGTTTGCGAAACCAGAGAAATGCAGCGACGGCAAAGGCAACGATGCCGGCTCCCAGTACAACAAGCGTGAGGCCTTTTTCTGCGGATTGGATGAGCCCAGTGATTCGGTCCCCAAAAGCATACGCGAGGCCAAAGAAAGCGCTGATAACAATGGATGCACAGATAAAATCAGCAAAAAGAAACCACCGGTACTTCACTCGCAAAATACCGGCTGTGAGGTAGAAGGGGCTTCGCAGTCCAACGAGAAAGCGGGCTGCAAAAAATGCTTTAATTCCATGTTGTTGGATGAGAAGTTCGATCTTCTTCTCTCGCTCCTCGGTGAGGAATCCGCTTAGAAGGCGGTGTTCGCGAAGAAATCGTGCTCCAAAAAAACGTCCAATGGCGTACATCAGGCTGTCACCTAATAACGCTCCAACCAGGCATGCTGGCAGTGCTAACCACCAATCCAATGCTTCGGCTCTACTGGCTACGCCAGCGGCCACAATAGGAACTTCTTCAGGGACAGGTAGCCCTAAACCAGTGAGTGTCAGAAAAAGCACGATTCCAAGATACGAACCCTGCTCCAACCATTGGATCATATCTAGTGGTATTGCACGGGGAAGGGGTTCAGTACTGAAATGCCAGCCAATCGAATGAGATGCTTTGCCAAAACGATAAAATCACCTTCTCAGAAAAGCCATTCGAGTGTACTGGTGTTATTCACAAATCCCTGTTCAAACCATGGTTATTTGGAGGCAGGGGACATCTCTAGTGTAGTCTGAAAATTATGAAATGTGTAAAAATTGGCCATCTTCTGTCACTTCTGGCCATGATCTTTGGCCTGAATAACCGTTAGGCCCGGAGTTGCTTGATTTGGCACAAATTCCTCCGTGTCGAGATTGGCTAAAATTGCTGTCAAGCGGTTGGTCTGCTCTTCCTGTACTACAAGTATTGCAGCCACAGAGCTTCCATCAGGCGCAATGTCGTCAATTTGTTGCGGGCCCAGGATATATGCCGCCGTTGCCAATGCATCGGCCTCGGCTGCAGTATTAGCAAGGACGGTTGCCGAGAGAACACCACTGGCGGGTTGGCCTGTTCGTGGATCGAGTATATGGCCGATTTTCTGTCCCCTTTCTATAAAAAACTGCGTACCAGATCCACTTGTACCCAATGCCTTGTTTTGCAGCATAATTGTGCCAATTCGTTTCTCTCGAAAAAGTGGGTGCCGAAGTCCAACAGGCCATCCATAACGTTCGGCTTGCTGTCCTTCCAAACCTCGCGAACCACGGCTCCGGACACTGCTGTGCCCCCCGTGAATGAGAAAGTTCTCGATACCTTCCATATCGATGTGGTCAACGGCTTTATCAAGTGCCCACCCCTTACCAATAGCCCCAAGGTTTATCTCAACGTCGGGCTGCTGAAAACGTATTTTTCGATCATGCCCATGAAATTCAATATTTTTCATTCCAGAGCATGCGAGGGCCTCGGCAAGTTTTTCTGGCGAGGGTGTTCGTCCTTGTTTCTGAAGAAACCCCCAAGCTTTGATGAGGGGGCCTGTGGTTACATCAAAGGCACCGTTGGTTTGGGCGTGAAGTCGCTTTGCCAGCAACAATAAGTCGAATACATCCGGTGACAGGTCATGCCATCTTGTAGACAATGATGCATTGACCCTTGAAATTTCACTCGATGGTCGATAAACCGAGATTTGTTCTTCAAGGTACTCAATGATGTTGAGGGCATCGGTGCCAATCGACGTGGCAACACTGTTGTCTAATAGGTTGAAAATAACCTCAAAGCGACACCCCATCGCTTCACGGCCAACAACAATTGTGTGGACCGTTTCCACGTTTTGCTCCTCACTCCGAGTGCACTACCGGTTATCGCGGAGCTAGTCCACGATCAAATGCATCCTGATCTCTTCGAAAAACTGCTAATTCTGTGTCGAACCGTTCCAGTGGAATCTTATAGCTTGGGTTTTCGGCAGTATGTGCATGACAATGTGCAACAAGAAGCCGGTACAAGAACTTAAAGAGTTGGCGAGGCACACGAACACTCCGCAAGCCATCGATTAATCGGGCTTGGTTGACTTCAGGCTCAAAAAGTTCGGCGAGAGTCGTCGGAGGCTCTTTGACGCTCGCAGCTTTGAGCCTCATTGACGCAATATCATAGAGCGTTTCTCCAGACCACTCCAAAGACGGTATGAGATTCTGCTTATCGAGTCTCGCTCGCTGATTGAATGACTCATCCTCACGTTCGATGAACCGATACAACTCATTAGGCAGTAGCATCTTGAATCCGAGCCCGGGTGATTTCAGGAACTTGTTGTCGAAAATGGGCCAAATAATTTGTTTCATGCGTTCTGCAGAGCCATTTATGACGTGAGGTTCATCGAGTCGATCAATGATCACAATCATTCCGCCATATCCAACAGCGTTCAGTATTCCTTGAAACTTCGCAAATAATTCATAACGATCGTCGCTTCTCGCCATAATCGGGAGGGGCTGTCCCGCAAGATCTGCTTCAGGCATTTTTGCAAGTGCTTTTGCAAGTTGGCCTACTGTTCTATTTCCTGTTCGCATGCTTCGAACAATACGAAATGCCTTCCACCAGCACTGACACCTTCGCCACAACCAAGGCATCCAGGTTCCGGCCAAAATGAACCACGGCCACCACAGTGCCATCCAGTCTAAATTGTTTGTTCTGATGCTGATGGCAATGGCAGCTGCAAAAAGAGCAGTCGCTGCCAATCCCAGGAAGGTTGGCCAACGGCCAAAGATGGATCCATAACCAACCCGCCAGCGAAGTTTTCTCCAGCGAGAAGGAAAAGTTTCAGCTGTTGACTGATCATAAAGCGCAGCAAGCAAAGTAAGGTCTCGAGCATGTGGTCCACTCCACGAATGACTCTTACCATCACCTACCGGTTCGGTTTTTGAACGATGAATGATTGCTGAGACAAGCTGGGTGACTGCCAGGGAAAGGATTGCATCCATATGATCCCATAGTTTCCAGTGTCCGAGTAATTTCTCGAGTGGGCGGTTTGGTCCGCTGCGGCTGACGAACCGGTCAAGGAATGGATTGAAGTCGTCGTAGATGACAACAAAAGAAGGCTTCTTGCTTCCGTCGGGACCTCTGCTTATTTCGTTATGAAGTTCAAATTGACGCACCATCTGCAGTTTGAGTGCAGTTTTTCCAGCACCTTTTTCACCAAAAACAATTGATGTGCTTGGGTCTTCGGGTGATCCATAAATCTTGTCCCAGCCGGGGTGAAATGTGGATTCCAAGCATGTTCGCTTGAACACGGTATCGTTTTGGGCATCTTCTTCAGCAAAGGGATTACCCTGGATCCCGTGGTGTTCTAAGAACTCCTGGATTTTCATTACGGCCTTTTAACTGTTGATGGGGATGGGCGTTGAGAAAGAAGAAAAAGTGATATTAGTTTGTGGGAACCATGCCTTCGATCATTTTCTTAAAACCGTCAGCCGATGCCTCTACAGTTGCTGCAGGTCCATAAAACTTGATGAAGTAATTGCCTTTGTCAGCGGTTTCAATAATAGCCGCCATCATTCGATAATTTGGGCGATCGATTGACTGTCCGCCGGCGAACGGGCCACCAGGCATGTCCTTGAAGGTTCCTGATACATCAACACACGTTACCTTGCATCCTGCAATATTTAATGTTTTCAGGCCTGCTTTATCCTTCGTAGATGATCCATCAGGCTGGCTGAATTGACCGTACCACCTGGCAATATTGGCCTCAATGCTTCCGCCAGCACCCATCGAAGTCATGCGTCCTGGTTGGTCATCCGGCTTCACTGGCTCAATAGCAAATTCAGTTTCGACTATCCGAGATCGGGGTTGGACCTGCTTCCACCCAGCAGGAGCAGCAAGGGAAAATTCACCATTCGCCACGGTGAACTCAGCGTCAGAGTCAGCTAATGCAACATGAATTGGCATGACGAAAAGCGTTGCAATAGACAGCGTGCTCAAACCTAAAAGAAGACGGGTTCGAAACGAGCACGTAGTACGGCTGGGTTGTAAGTTCATGAGAATGCCTTGGGTAGTGGTGGTAATTTACAAGTTTTACATATCGAGCAAGTGGCTCGACGGCATATGAGGCGATGTCGTCATTGTCACTGAGCATCACTATCCGGTTCAATAAACGGGTGTTTTCCAGCAGATTGAAACCGAATATCTGTAGTGTATTCGTTCGGACTATCCATCGGCAACCTTTCGACGACAAGCCCAAGCATTGATGCAATGTCTGCCACCTGGAACGGATCAACAAAAGTGCCTTGTAATGCATTGGCATCAGCGTACATGCCGGCTAGCTGCGAACCTCGCAAATCAACTTTTGAAAGCGACGCATGCGGATAGCGTGCATTACGCAGGTCACAGTTTCGGAAAGTAACCCCCTTGAGCGATGCATTTTGGAAGTCAGCTTCCCGAAGGTCGCATCCTTGAAATCGGCATTCAGTGAGTTGGGAGTCATGGAACAAAGACAAATCGATTTTGCAGCAAGAGAATAGTACGTTACGAAGATGTGAGCTGGAAAGATCACATCCGGTAAGCCGAGTACGGTGGAACTCAGCATCCGTCATTCGTGCGCCTGACCAGTCAACGTTCGCAGCATTGCAGTTGCGGCATAGCAACTCGATGAGTTCGAGGCCTTTCCATTTTCCGTTTGAAAAATCGGTGTCAGCGATGAATGCTTGCTCTATGAAAACGTCAGAGAATTGACGCGATTCGAGGGTTTCGTCATCAAGAATAATTTCACAATACGATTGATTGGAATTCAATAATTCCGATTTCAAGATAGTCAATTGGGTGTCGGAAAGAATGTCAGCTAAGGGTGTGGGGTCAGCATCCATGAAAAGTCCTTGCTAGTGAAGGGCGTCAAGGCAATCCAGAGAGTTCCTTCTGACATCACGATCAATTTAGTATATGAGGTACAAGCTGGCGGGTAGGTGAACAAGTTTTTTTCTGCGTGCAGAAGGCCCACCTTGGGTTGCTTGGGGGTTTTTTATTTTCCAAAAAAATCTGGAAATACAGTTGCCACTGGTTGCCACTCAGGCCAATCAGTCCGCCAAACGTACACGTTCGCATTAATTTTTGAGGACAACAAAAGGGCGAGTAGTTCGGTGCCTTCCATTGCACTGCTGGGTTCACCACCTGGGGGTGCGATTCGCCATAACTGACTAGGGTCTTCATCAAGTACGGCCGGAATGGCATCCGCGACGTCGTTCTCGTGCACGTTGGGTTGATTACGCACGTGTTGTGAACCCACACCATCACCACTAAATGGTGAATCAAACTCTAATTGGCGATTAGTTGGTGAAGGTGCTGCGCTGGTCAATTTCTGTTCCCCTGTCGAATGTTCTTGAAGGGGAACTCTAAACTTCTCGCCGCACTGCGGGCAACGCACTCGTAGGCCAGCAAACCGATCTTTCAGATTTGTGCGATGCCCATTGGGGCAAAGGCAAATGATACCCATGAGATTACAGCAATGAGTTGTTGTTCAATACAGTTCCGAAGAGATGAAATTACGAGCGTGATTTTCAAGAATCATCGGTATACTGTTGCAGAGATATAAACGTGCATCACAGCGGTTAGCTGCAGTATAAACATCTTCTCCGGAAAGAAAATGAATGGCCCATTTTTCAAAAAGGACAGAGTCCGGCCTATCTTCAACGGGCAGCGAAGGCGAGGGCTCTCCATCGGAAGTTGCCATAGTAGGTGACCTTACAGACAACGCAACTGAACTTATCGATAAATTGCTCGGCGTCGAGCCTGGCAGTAAGTGCACAATTTATTTTGATTCACCCGGCGGGAACCCATACACAGCAAATTCTTTGGTCACGATGATTCGTCTCCGCGGTTTGCAAGCCACAGGAATTGTGACAGGAGAGTGTTCTTCAGCGGCAGTTTGGCCATTCGCAGCATGCACCCGTCGGCTCGTAACGGCATCTAGCGTGTTGCTCTTTCATCCAATGAAATGGCAAAGTGAAGAGCAGGTTGGTATCCGTGAAGCAACGGAATGGTCACGTCACTTTTCTAGTCTTGAACTTGAGATGGATAGTCTTTTGATTGATCTTTTTGGTGTAGCAGAAGATTCCAGCGGTGCCAACCTGATTCGCGAGTGGTGTGATGGGCATCGGTATGTAACTGGTTGTGAAATTGCTGAAGCTGGTTTGGCCGAACTGATTGCCTTGAATCCATTGGGATGGTTGTGTCCATAGGAGCTGCGGAAACAAGCTTCACGATTTTTACGAACATATTTATCGATAGTCAGCATGACATGCTGAGCAGGATTGGCTTATTGCCTTCGCAGAGTTTCTGGCACCATCATAGTTTCCTTCGCTGATAGCAGTTCGTACTTCCAAAGCATGCTCTTTCATTTTTTCAGCATGAACTTTGTAGTCAGAGTCGTCCCAGTCAACAAATTCTGGTTGCACAAGTAACTCACCAAAGCATGCCACTATTTCAGCTGCATGAACCAATTGGTCGGTCGAGTCTGAAAAGCTGTCTGCAGATGCAGTTCCAGAGGTAAGTTGTTCATCAGCAAGTTTTAGGCGTCGCATTAGTAATGATCGTTCACAGAGTTGGCTCCATTGGAATGGTTTTGATCCATCACTTTTGAAGTTGCCAACTTCGCCACGAATTAAATTTTCAAGATCACTGACGCTCGTAGTTGCTGTTGCAAATGAAGCTGCTCCTTCCCGGTCACATCGATAGGCGGACATTTTAAATCGTTCACGGTAGCCGATTGCGTTTCTTTTCCAGCTTGAACGCACGTCTTTTGCGTTGTCATAAGCAGAAATGATTCCAAAGAAAACAGACAGGAGTCGAAATTCATCAATTGCGTCACCAATATGACTTTCGAAAAAAGTCTTTGTGGCAACGATTTTTTTTAACCGAGGCATCGCAGTTTTGATTTCATCATCGAGTGTTGATCCTGAAATGAGTTGTGACCAAGCCAGCGGCAACTCAGATCCGATTTGAATTGTTTCATTCGTTTTGTTTGATTGGGGTGATACTGTGAAATCAGGTTTTGGGCCGACAAGAAGTCGAAAGGCATCACGTTCAATTACTTCACTATCAGGAAGATTCTCAGGTCGTGGTGCCTTTTGACGTTTGGTTGGACCTGCCACAACTGTTCCATGAGATGGACCGTGGCTTAAAAAGAGAATCACAAGTAACCACCAAATACGGTGTCTTCGAGAGCACCCGTTGATCCAGTTTGGCTGTGTAGTGATATTCAAAGCAAAAAGCCCTGCTGAAATGTATGGAGTTTGACTGTGCCTAGAAATGTGTTCGATGTGGGTTTGCGGCAGGCGGGCGAACGGGGCAATTTGGTGTGGTTCGGCCCAAATTTTCTGAATGCCAGTTTTCACCTTGACCGCATCCTATCTCGGGCATCATGATCTGTGGAGTCGAGATTACAATCCGCCGGAGATAGATCCCCACCTACCCATGCGTGGAGATGGTATCACACGCAGAACAGAGTCGTTACGGCATGCTCTGTCCAAGAAAGGCTTTTCAATGGTTTCTCCTAATCCGTCACCGATCGGCGGCGTGCGAGATGTGTACAAGCAGCGTTTGAAAAAAGCTGTTTCTCTGTGGCTGATCTCGTTTCTAGCCGGTTGCTGCATGCTTGCCTTGACAAGTCAGTCGGGATGTTCGGCAGGAGGTGCTGAGCCTTCAATTGCTGTAAACATTGAGCCAGCAAAAGTGGCGGTCACGACATTTCTTGAGGCTATAAAACGAGGAGACGAGCGTTCTGCAATGGCAATGCTGACAGACGTTGCTCGGGCAAAAACTCAAGAGTTGGGGCTTTCTGTTGCTCCTCCAGTAAAAGATACCGCTACCTATAGAGTGGGTGATTGTGAAACCGTCGGGGGGACAGATGATATCGTCCATGTTGCAACCACGTGGACAGATACGGATGCAGAAGGTTTCACAACTACTGATAATGTGATCTGGGTATGTAGACTCGATCCCGAAGGTTGGCGCGTGGTGGGAATGGCGATGAGAATTTTCCCCGATATGCCACCATTGTTGTTGGACTTCGAAGATCCCGAAGACATGCTTGCAAAACAGAGGCTTGTGGCAGAGGAAATTACGCGACGGGCCAAACTGGCGATGCAGCAACAAACAACTCAAAATCCAGCAACCCGCACTGCTTCAGGTGATTCTGGAACAGTGGTCGAGTAGCTTGGAAAGCTATCGACTGTTTCTCTGACGACGTTCCGAGTTGTGGTATATCACGTGCGGACGAGCAAAATTCGTGTGAGTAGCCAGCCGTCCCCCTCATTATAGTGGTTTTTGAGGTGGTCAAGAGTTGTGTTTCCAACTTTTTGCGTTAATTATGAAGGTTTTGCTTGCTCGCTACTCGATTCGCTCTGGTGCTGAAGCCATACATGCTGCCCAACTAAACGCAAAAGCCCCCCAAACCCCCCATGTTGCTTGACAGTCTTATTTTGACTGCTAGTTTTTGTTCAAACATGATTATTGGAAGTATCGGCCGACCTGCAACACCTGCAGGGGGGTGCTACGGGTTGCTCCGACGAGAAACCAATGACGAGTTTTGTTTTCGGTTTCTCTGCTCCGGTGGCCGTCCCGGGTCGGATTTGTGTGTTGACGGCAAAATACGGTGCAATCCCGCACCAAATAACTTGTTTCGGAGAAAGAAATGAAGCGTTTTCTGGGAATTTCATTTGCGGCGTTCATTGCGTTGATCGCCTTTGCTCTGATCAGCGTCGACACCAGTGCCGTTGCCGGTTTCCGTCATGGTTGCCACGGTCGTCGTTGTCATGGTCGTAGTCATGGTCTTCTTCACCGTCGTCGTAATCGTTGCCACGGGCAGCAAGCAACTGCATGTGATTCTTGTGAGTCATACGAATGCTCGAGTTGCACAAGCGGATGTTCAGATTGCACAAGCGGATGTGCAGACGGCAACTGTGGTGGTGGTTCTGTTATTGTCGAAGAAGCAGCTCCTACAGAAGCAGCTCCTAAGAAGGCCAAGAAGAATAAGAAGAAGGAAGCTCCTGCAGCTCCAGCTAAAACCTAATATTGGTTTTACACAACATGTATGAATCTGCCCTGAGATTCATTATCGACTTACCGGATCCTGCTTATGCAGGGTCCGGTTTTTTTGTGTGGATTTCACGCCAATGGATGGGTGATTAGTTAGAATCGTCTACCGCATCATTTGGCATCTCATCGTCAACTGTATCCAAAAGCTTTTTAAGAAATCGACGTGCTGGTCGATCTCGTTGGGACTTGTCTGGATTCTCTTTGCTCTTCATCTGCTCACGTTCTGCGCGCCTCTTAGCAACCTCATCAAGAAGTCCTCCCACGGCATCAATAACAGCATCGGTAGCTGGGTCATTAGAAATGTCAGTAGGTAGCAGGCCTTTGAGTTGATCAAGTTTCTTCGCATTCCCCACCTTTTCTTCTACGGCTTTCTGGCTCGTGGGGTTTTTCGCACCTAAATTGCTAGGTGATGACGACGGTCGCTGTTCTTGAGGACCACTAGTTTTTCCTGATGTCTCATCTGGTGGTGTCTGGCTTTTTTTATTCTGTAATTCTCGAATAAAATCAGTAGCAACTTCTGCCGCGGTCCGTTTCAATGAGGCGTCTAATTGAAGCTTGGGGTCATCAAGAGTCCCTTCGACAGAGGCTTTTATTGTTTTTCCGGCGAGAGCAGTGAACAGCGGCCTGTCGGTGGGCAGAGAATCGGGTATTGGTAGGGAAAGTGTGAGATCAATTGAGCGATCGTCGATACCGACAGAACCTTCAGACATGATGTCGAGTCGTTCGCCAGATGTTTTGAGGGGTATTCCAAAGGCCAGACCCTCATGCTGGATGCGCCGGTTTGATTTTCGGAAGTGAATTTTTGATGACTCTGCTATCCGGATAGTTGGTGGTATTGGGAGTTGTCCAGGCAAGGCAGCAATGATTTTTGCTAGCATCGGCCCAGGGCCAATGTCGACTGCATGCAGCGTAAGACTTCCGTCTACTGTTGCCGTTTTCTCTTCTCCGGCGATCCATCGAGCTTCGTCAATAATGAGTGAAAATTCACCACTTGCACGAGTTGTATTTGCGAGAATAGGTGCAGCGTAGGCAAGAGCTCCCGCGGCAACAGAAGGGTTGAGTTGAGCATGATCAAGAAGAGTGACTGGCGTCAAAGCCCACTCCTTTGTGCCGTCCGTATACTGGTTCAGAACTGCTTCAACCTCAATTGCTTTACTTTCCCAAGGCGTGCTGGTCCACGGGCCGTCGATTCGTATGCGTGCGTCTTTGATAGAAATGCGAACACGCTCATCAATGGCCCCTGTAGGCTGCTGAGGGGACGGCGTTGAGTTGTCTGAGTGGTTAGTCAACTGGCTTGTTCGGGGCCCTATGCCAATGGTTTCTTGCAGGCTTGAGGTATGGTTTTCGTCGTAAGAAAGATGGAGTTCTGCGTTGTTAACACTTACCAGTCCTAGCCGGCCGCCTTTTCTGATGATCTCCAGCAGGCCTCTTGTGCCTTCGATGCTTCCAATACGTATTGGTGTTGGTTCGCTACGAGCGGAGCGAATTTCAATGTCCTGAATTGTAAGCGGCGTAAACCAGCCGATTGACGCTGCGTGGACAAAAACATCTCCACGTAAATTTGGAACTGATCGGATGATGAGTTGACGAACACCGTCCGTGGAGACAAGCCACTGTGGTAGCGATGCAATTGCCGCGCACACAATCAGGATGCATGTAAGCAGCCCCATCCACAGAACTCGGTAACGCTGTTTCTTGGGTTGTTGAGGCAGGTTATTTGCGATCGATCCACACTGAGGAGAAAGTTTCTCCTGGTTTTCATTTCGTGGTGTCGGAGTATTGCTGTACTCGGATTGTTCTGGAGCGTCTGCCATCGCTGATTCCTGTTTGAATTATAAATGTACGAGAACGATAGAAGCAGTCTTGTAGATCGAAGCGAGTCCTTGCCTATCTTATAGTGTACCCATGAAGGTACTCCTTATTTTTGGTCTTAACTATAATTTGCGAATAGAGCGTATTATCTTTGCGGGTGTAGCTCAGTTGGTAGAGCACTAGCTTCCCAAGCTGGTTGTCGCCGGTTCGAACCCGGTCGCCCGCTCTGTCTTTTTTAAAAGCGTTGTGTCTTGACGGCTGGAATTTTGCAGTCGTGGTTAAAAACTCCGGAGAAACATTCAAAACCAGGCGTGCATTTACCTTTCTAACGATCATTTCACCAAACAGTTTTCAGAAGACTAAATATTTTGCAGCAAATTCAAAACATGTACTATCGCCTGATGAGCGAAACCCTAATTTGTCTGGGGCCATTGGAAGTATCATTTTACAACAACATAAGTGTCTCTGAACGGAGTGTCTTGGCTTCTGTCTTCGGGCAAAATTCCGGCTGAGTCGGACCATTAGCTGCTTGCGGCGGATAGTAATCTTTAAGGAACCAAAGGCCTTAGTGCCACGATTAATGTGCTCTTGATGTCATCTGGCTAATATTCGGGCCGGCCGATTCGGGTTTTTTGTTCTGCCGACAATGTGTTTTTATTTGCTGGAGAGCCTACGCTTCCAAGTCCCAGTGAGTATTATTTGGACGGCACGGCGATTATTGATGTTGGTTAAAAGAGTCTTCTTGAGGAATAGAAATATGAAACACAAGACAGACAAGCATTTGCAAATGAGCCGATTGCGGTTGAGTGCCAATCGCCATGATATGCAACCTGCAGAGGTAGACGCGCGATATATCTGTGACTCATGTGGTGAAGAGATAGTCGTGCCAGTCGATGTAACTGAAGGACTCCACCAAGATTACGTTGAAGACTGTCCCGTTTGCTGCAACCCTATGGTGCTCCACGTTGATATTACAGAGGACGGCCAGCCTTTAATCACGAGTGAGCACGAATGACTTAGGCAGCTTGTTGCCAAGGTTCCACGGCCGCTTTTCTGAATTCCCACGGTGGTGTTGGAGAGGCCTCTGACCAAAGTCCTCGCCTTGCCTCTTTGGCATCTTGCTGATCTTTGATAAGAGGGGTCTCTGATGCTGGCTCTGACCATGCTGCACCTGCAACGACCATCTCGCGTCCTATATCTTTCCCGTTGACAGAAACTTTACAAACCACGATTCCGTCTGAAGTACTGCTGATCGGAACAACGGCGAGTGATTTACCAAATATAAATTCTGCGAGCATATCTCGTGCGTCACGCCCATAGGGTTGACCAAGTTCAGGTGCATCAATTTCAGAAATTTGAACTTTTTGCTGCTTGCCTGCCGTGTCAAGGCAGGTGAACGTATCGCCATCGGTGACGCCAATGCATCGCCACCAGGCAACCGGGGCAGCGGGTGTAGGGGCAGGTGTTGATGCTGGTGTCTGAGGGGTGCTTACAGGGTGTGCTGATGTAGTAGTCTGATGAGGCGCATTTTGTTGAGGCTCTCCCGCCAGAAGAGTCCCCGGTTCAGCTGGAATTGTGACAGCCACAGCATTGGCCTGAGGCTTACTTGCATCAACCGCAATTGTTGCCCAATTACCTGAGGGCGGTGGCTGTGTTGCCAGAGAGGGTGCTGCTTGTGGTGGTGGCGGTGGTGGTGGTGAGGCCTGTGGTTTTTGTGGTTCGTGCGTTGGTTGTTGGGGAGGTGAACGAACACCGGGAGCCCATGAAGGTGGTGATGCCAATTCAGTTTTAGGAGCCACCGGCGCGGAGGGTGTTATCGGTGGAGCAGATGCCCATTGTGAAGGAAAGGTGCTTGTTGGTGGGGTGATTGGTTTACCAGCAAGTACCGGCGCCGCGGCCGGGAATCGGAAGGGCTGAGGACGGTAATGTGTCACTCGTGGTATCGGCATGACAGCGCCGGGACCAGAGACTGTCTGAACTGTAAACCACCAAGGTCGACGAACAATTGGTGGCGGCGGAATATATCCAGGAGCTTGAATACGATTTACTGGTACCGGGGTTACTCCTGGGGCAATAATGACCTGCTGGGCAAAACTTGTTGAACTAACCAATGAAAAATAGCAATACGCGAACCACTTGAGATACCGACTGGCAACTGGAATGGCCGGAATGTTTTTCAAAGCAGGTATTATCATGATGCACTTCAGCTAGCTGGTAAAAGCATTTGGAACGATCGGGGAGTCACCCAACGCATCTTTTATTTTCGGCATAATAGAGCCGCTCGAACCGGGAAATCCTTTTAATCCTGCCTTCTTTATGGAAATTAACGTATTATCTTTCTTCAGTAATCCCCCCATTTCTTCTGGTTGGAGGTGGTTCTTGCACGTTGGAAGATTCTGGGAGCTATCACGGTCGGAAGGAGTTCTTCCGATTACAGACAGCCAGAGAATACCTTGTAGATGCTCTGCAATGACATGCTGCATGATTCAACAAGGCGTCTTCCTTGTACTTCTTACCCTTGTGTTTCTTCCGGTACATGTATTTGCCGGTGAACAAAAAGCGGTTCATGAAAAGAAGTATTCAGATCCATTGAGTTTTGACTGGAAGAATCTTATTCATCGATCGAGGCTTGCAGGTTTACAGGTTTTCGAGGGTGATCATTTGGTTTTGATTACAGATTGTCGTCGTCGTATTGATGATGATCTGGAAAAATTGCCAGAGATTTTTGATGAGGCCGTCAATGTCTGGGCAGACCACTACGGCATTCCATTATCAGTTATTTCAGACTGGAAGGTCTGTGGTTGTTTGATTGTTGATCGAGAGCAATTTCGAGAGGCCGGCTTGCTGCCTGACGCGATTCCTGATTTCACAAATGGCTATTGCGATCACTACAGGTTTTGGTTGGTTGATCAGTCAAATCCAGCATATCGACGCCATCTTTTATTGCACGAAGGAGTCCATTCATTTACCACCACGCTTCTCGGCCTGAATACGCCCGCCTGGTACACCGAGGGTATTGCTGAATGGTTGGCAACGCACCGGTTAGCGACCGGGGTGCCTCAGTTTCAACACACACCGGTACCTGTTACGCCAGAGGATGTCGAACAACTTGGCCGCATTGAGATGATCAGGCGATTGCGAAAGGGCGCGGAGGTTCCTAGCCTCGATGAAGTATTTTCCATGAAACCCACTCTCCATGGTACGATCGGCTCCTACGCCTCGGCTTGGGCGGCGGTGGCCTTCTTGGCTGGGCACCCTCGGTATCGGGAGGCTTTTGCTGCCACTGAAAAGCAGCCTCTTGATAGTAGTTTCACCCGCCGGATGATTTCTCAGCATGGCTGGGATGCGTTCACTGCTCGTCGTGACTTTGATGCCTTTACGGCAGACCTTGACTATGGTTTTGATCCAGTTCGCATGGCAATTGACTGGTCAGTGGGCCGCCAACTGCCATTGGCTGGGGCAACAGCCACCGTGACGGCTACACGTGGCTGGCAGAATAGTGGCTGGCAGGTAACGGCAGGCCGGCGGTATCAGTTGCAGGCGTCAGGCCGCTGCCGGGTCGGTCAGATTCAGCGGGCTGATGGCCTGCTTGATCTGGAGAGCACTGCAGAAGGTATTTCGCTCGACTGGTATCACGGTCGACCAGTGGGCAGGCTGCTCGTCAGTCAATGGGATAAAACACCAGACTCGGGCGGCCGCCCCCAGTTTCAGATTCTTGCCGAAGGAGCGGCGACAACCTTCATGACGGCGAGTGACGGCCCGCTGTTTCTAAAGATCAACAACCGACCGGCCAATCTCTCAGTGAGTGATGGCCAACTTGCCGTAGATATTGTTAGCGTAGACGACTGACTCACTTCGTTGTCTTAGCGGGTGAGTTCGGCTTGTCGTCGTACGTGAACTCAAACGTAAATTCATTTGGGCCATCAGCGGTTTTTCTCAGGTTGCCAGCGGCCGGGTCATCTCAGCAGGCACGACCCACTCGTCGTACTGATCGCAGGTCAGCAATCCAAGTGCGACGGCTGCTTCTTTTAGGCTTGTTCCATCAGCATGAGCTTTTTTTGCAATCTTTGCTGAGTTTTCATATCCGATGTGTGTATTGAGTGCTGTTACAAGCATAAGTGAATCGTTTAGGTGTTGTGCTATACGATCAAGATTTGGTGTTATTCCTGTTGCACAATGAACACGCATTGAGTCACAGCCATCTGCGAGTAGATCTGCGCTTTCCAAGACGTTATGAATCATGACTTG
>JBDOMQ010000176.1:0-3870 GCA_039831725.1 Pirellulales bacterium | reverse complement strand
GCGGGCCATTAATCCCAGAGCCTCTGTTTTCTTTATCGACTTCTTCACATCTTCGAGAAAGACATAATCCGAACCCTCGATTGTAATACCAAGCCGGTCAACTAACCGACTCGAAGTCACTACCTGCCGGACTCCTGTCGCTTCGATACCATGAGCCAGGCCTGAAGGCCCTGTTGTCCAGTTCATCATAACTGGTGTCTTGCCAGCTAGATGCATTGCATAAAAGACGATATCGGCTGCAACACTTGCGGGCAGCATAACGCCAACGTGTTGTTGCGGGATTCTGGCAAAACGCTGCGCCATCAGATTGGCTGCCACGAGAAGACGGCGTCGCGAGAGGACACCAGACATAGGATCTCCGGTGGCAGCCGCCTCAGGTGCCTCGATCATCCGTCGAGTAAATGCTGCCGCAACGGTTTCATCGAGCAACCATGGAGATCGACCAGTAGCATTCTGACCGACCTCAGGTGTCATAGACGAGAACCAGTTCTTAGGCACGACCATGGTTTTCTCAGCAGCAGTACGACTGGCAAGTTTTCCGTCTGCAAGACTCCATAACCCTCCTAACGTTTCAACCACATCGTCACTCTGGAATCCGAACTGCTGCTCTATTCGAAGTGCTAGATCCATCCGATCGAGGCTGTCTAACCCAAGGTCTTCCAGTCGTGTGCCTGACACCTGCTCGCTATCAATGAGGTCACGTTTCAAGAACAATGCAACCAGTTCATTGACCTGCTTCATTGTCTTTTGATCAATCGCGTGCGTATCAATATCTGTCGTCGCTGGAGTTTGGTAGGCCCCACTTCTCGGCCCAAAACACCAGTTGTACCTCACAAATATTGGTGACTCTGGTGCATCGACATTAAACCAATCTTCTAATTTTTTGTTGAAGCCCTCGCGCGACTCAGTCGGCAATTCTTCACTCTGTATAGTTTCTACGTGGAGATGTACGTTCCTCCTTGGAAGAAAAAAGACCAAGCTTGCAAGCAGCCAACCCGCCGCCTCGAGTACGTTATTCGTGAGATCCGGTGGCTGGCCGGTTCGTGCACACCCCCACAGGCTTCCCCATAAACCACGAGTGCGCACGAGAACAACTGTGACTGACGGACACCGACTGACAACCTCGTGAACCAGCCTGTTTGATCCAATTTTCTCAAGGTGCGTTCGTTGCAGCCGCCCAGAGGGATAGATAATAAAACTGTTGCCTTGTTCAATGCCCTCAACGACCGTATCAATCAACTGCTGTGCCTGAACTACAGCGGACTGACTTTGCGCCGATAGGTCAGGTACTTCGAATGCACGAACAAGTTTCATCAACGGCAGAAGAAACGGAACACGATATGTCCCAGAATAGACAAGTGGCCGAAGTGGCACTTTGATTGCTCTATACAAGTGTGACAAGACAGTCGGAGGATCTATGTAACACGGATGATTCGGCAAAACGAGGACTGGCCCTTCCAGTGAGCTCAGCTGTTCAAGACCATCAACACAAATGCGATAACGGAGCCGCAGAATCCCGCGGACCACAAACCAGAATATTTTCTCGAACACAACTCGCATTCACTTCTCCTGCACTCTGACAAGTCGAGCCCGTGTTCAATATCACACGATGCTTAACGCTAAACTTAAAGTAAAAGAGGCCAACATAAAAACTAATCACGTAACATAGCCAACCCAAGATAGAAAACCCTGAAAAATTGCATTCCAGTGAGAAAGCTTCCCTCATAGAACTTGAGCCGCGGGCTTCGTCTACGCAACAAACGACGGCCCCGAAGCCTCTCAATGTATTTATTTGCAGACTGTCTTCATGGCCAGGTCTCTCGCGAATACTACCATTTTGAATGATCCGGTTATGACGCTTCGTCTGATTAGCGACGATCAAAATGCCCAACGAAGCTCATCCCTCTAATTGATTGAGTTTCTTGGTTGCTTATAGTGAGTGTATTCGTTTGCACACGGTTGCCATTTGCCCGATGTCCCAGGCAGAAAGATCTTCCATGATTCGTTTTGGTAATGCACCAGCTTCAGCGATCACAATTGATGATCAGCGGATTGTTCCAAACGCACACACCCGTGACGTGATCTACGGGGTGGTCCTCAATGAGCTTTCGCGGGTCAGGCCAATTTCAAATCAAACACTTCTAACGCCTAACTCGCTTCTTACAGAGGCAGGTATTGATGACGCTCGCCTAGAAGATGCAATTGTACGTCTTCAGGGTAGCTACGGAATGCGGTTACACGAAGAGTGGATACAAGACATTCAAACATGCGACGATCTCGTTACATGTATTGCTACAAGAATGTTTGATACAAAAGACACCGAGACCGCCGAAAATCTGCCAAAAACATCGAGATCACCTGAAGAAAGCAAATCTGTCAGAACATATTCTTTTGAGGAATGTGAAGTCCTGAGAAAACGCGTTGCAGATCTCCAAGCACTCGGTCTCGACAATCCTTTCCTTTTGGCTCATGAATCCGTTACGGGAAAGCATGCATCTATTCGCGGCAAAGACGTCATTAGTTTTACAAGCTTCGATTATCTCGGCCTGACCAGCCACCCCACAGTCACATCAGCTGCCAAAGCCGCAATCGACCAATTTGGCTGTGGGGCTACAGCTAGTCGTATGGTTGGTGGCAACACCACACTTCTTAATGCGCTCGATAATGCTATTGCAGACTTCATTGGTACGGAACGAGCAACCGTTTTCCCATGTGGTTTTGGCACCAATGCATCCGTATTTGGTCATTTATTTAACGCTCAAGACCTCATTCTCTACGACGAATTAGCCCATAAAAGCATTACCGAAGGGGCAATGACCTCGCAGGCCGCAAGTCGTAGTTTTCGCCACAATGATTTTGAACAACTTGATGGACTTCTCCGAGATATTCGCCATAAGTACCGGCGCGCTGTTATTGCAATCGAAGGCGTGTACAGCATGGATGGAGATTACCCAGATCTTCCGAGGTTTATCGAGGTGAAACAGCGACACGACGCACTGCTCTACATCGACGAGGCACACTCACTTGGAACCATGGGCAACAACGGGCGCGGAATAGCTGAGTTTTTCGATGTTGACCCGAAACATGTCGATATTTGGATGGGAACAATCAGTAAATCCCTCGGTTCGGGCGGCGGTTACCTCGCTGGATCTCGCGAGCTTATCGATTATCTAGGCCTGACGACACCTGCCTTTGTCTTCTCCACAGCCTGCTCACCGCCAAATACTGCTGCTGCTCTCGCTGCATTGCAAACTCTTCAGGCCGAGCCATGGCGTGTTCGCCAGCTTCACGAAAGGTCCGCACTTTTCCTTTCTTTGGCAAAAGAAGCCGGACTCGACACCGGTCCAAGCCTGAACACTCCGGTGATTCCAATTATTGTTGGCAGTTCACAAAAGGCCCTCGCCGTCTCTCAAAGTCTTCTCCAGATGGGCATAAATGCCCGACCTATTTTATACCCTGCCGTTCGAGAATCAGCTGCTCGCATTCGATTTTTTATTACCTGCGAGCACACAGATGCAGATATCCACAAAGCCGTTCAAGCAGTTACGGAAGCAGTCGCAATGAGTTAGCCAGAAGTCTCAGCAAGTCGCTTCTCAGCTACAACAGCCGGTTTCCAGTAATAACCCTGCTTGTTTTTACAATGGCAACCAGGAAACTCATCAATCAACTTCTTAAGTATTGCCTGACTTTTCTCTTCTTTTCCCTGTTCTGCAAGTGATTTCGCGAGAATAAAGAGGCATGTGCCAACACTATTGAGTTCCGGGAATGAAGATGCGTTGACATTTGTGATGCCCTCCCCTGAGGCTTTTTGCTGCTTCATGGCCTCATCACCGAACTCCTTAAAACATTGTGACGTAAGTTCTGACACTT
>JBDOMQ010000278.1:0-3889 GCA_039831725.1 Pirellulales bacterium | reverse complement strand
AGAGTATGCGCAGGTGCAGCAACGCCAGGTGGAGGCTCAAGACTGATCGTAGTTGGAGCTGGCTCACGGCGCATGAAATTAGAACAGCCTAATGAAACGGCTGATACTGAAAGCACACAGGCTACGAGCACACGAGTTCTGCACATAGTCACAAAACAATCATGAAAGGAAGCATGAACATCCGGAGAATAGAGAAGGCACCCACCCCGAGCAAGGCCGTCAGCCTGTTGTTTTCTTCGAAAATTCCGCCAATATATGCCCAATTTAGGCCGTTTAGTCGAAATTAAATGGTGGACTGCATCTTTCCCCGCAGCCACCGCCACAGAAAAAGGGTCACCGCGGTCAGCACGACAACAAGGGCCAGAACCGTTCCAAGTTGCACGACGTCATCGAAGAGCAGTGAAACCCAGGCCCATACCGGCTGCCAGAACAGAGTAACCAATGCCGCCGCCAGACACAGACTTGGACCGAACGGCAGTTCGTTGTCACGATGCATAACGAGCTGAAAAAGCCCATGAACCAGCCCAATGAAGGTTGCCAAGAAAAAGATCACGACAGCTGGCTGCCAACCCAACCAAACACCAACCATTGCCATAAGGGTGACATCTCCCATACCCATTGCTTCACGACCGAGAGCAACAGAGGCTCCTGCACGAGTAAACCACACAATGCCCGCTGAAACACTGAGCCCAATCATCCCACTCTCGATCGCTGCCAAACGTGCTCCTCCGAGCCAATTCACGACAAAAAGAATGGCCATACCAAGAACAAGTACAACATTCCGGGGCTCGCGGATGCATTGAATCACTTGTTGCACAACACCCTTCGAAACTCCTCTATTGCCTATCGTCCAACGAGATGTACACACAACCCACCACAACACGAATATGGCAACAATTGTAACTAGGTGAAGTACTGATGACTCAATCGCTTTTGACAGATTGAGCGGTCCCCAAGCAACAAGAAAATCTGCAGTCAGGGTAGCCGCTGCGAAAGATCGTTCCGTTATGACGGGAACCGGGAGAAGTATTTCCGGAAAGATCGCCAAGGCTATAAGTCCGCTCACAACACCCGGCGTTGTAATAATATCGGGGATCACTCGATAACGAATATCGACCCAAGCTGCAGCAGCAAGAAACCAGAAAAATATAAGATGCCCACACGCCCGTGTGAGCAGGGCAGGGGAGGTTGAAGACGGGCCAGCCACATTGTGTGGTAACAGACCTTGGTAGATTACTTCCCACCACACGATTCCCATTGCCACGAAACAACAACATACCGAAGTCAGGTTGCGATACCGAGGAGCAGATCTTCTGACCTCTTGCTTTCCGAGCTCTCGAACCTGACTATCTTGCGAATCTCCGTCAGCCTCAAGTTCATCAAGGAGCCAACTCACAAAACGATGTAGTACAAATCCTGCCAGACCGCCTGTGAGCCCTGCAGACACAAGAGCGACAAATGCATTGCCACTGTTCATGAATTTTCTCCTGCAGAGGAGCCACCAGATCGTGACTCGCTACCTTTCCATGCAGCAAGCCAATCAATAATTTCATCAACAATGACTGGAACTGATAATCCGTTTGTATCGATACAAAAGTGAGCCACCTCAGTGTAGTACGGCTCTCGATCGATCAATGCCTGATCAACTTCATCACACACGTCTTTTCCTGCAAGCGCTGGACGACGACTAGTCGTTGTTGGATCGGCAACAAGTCGTCGTCGAATTTCATCCGCTGGAGCCGCAAGCCATACAACAGGCAGCCCGGCATCTTCAATCATTCTTCGATTTTTTTCTCGCAAAACAATTCCACCACCCGTCGACACAACGCCTTCTGAAATCTTAAGGATTTCCTGCAACACGCCCGTCTCCGCATCTCGAAAAGACGGCTCGCCTTGAGCCTGAATAAATTCACCAACGGAACATGAATACTTATGCTCAAACATCTCATCTGCGTCGAGAGCAGGACAATCGAAATGATTTGACAGCGCCTGAGCGACAGTCGTCTTCCCAGTAGCTCGGTAACCCACTAGTATCAGACGAACCACGAACTTCTCCTCTTTGCATGAACCCATCGCTTATTCGATAATTCTTACAGAAGACGTTGCTTGCTTTAGTGCCGATCGCATCACACCCTCTGGTGGCTCTTGACCATGCCATATCTTGAATTGCTCCGCGGCCTGACGGACAAACATCTCGACGCCTGTCACTACTTTACACCCGACGTCTTTTGCCTCTTTGACTAGCATTGTGTTTTCTGGGTTGTACACAGTATCAAAAACGACCATATATGGTCGCAAATGATTCGCATCAAATGGTGTTTCGTTTATCTTTGGGTGCATTCCAATTGGTGTCGCATTCACAATACAGTCGTACGGAAGGCGATGTCGTCCTGACCATTCGACTGCTTTCCCATTCACTAATTCCGCCAATGTGCGCGAACGATCCACTGTACGGGAGGCGATCGTCACTTCGACGCCCTGTTTCCTTAACCCGAAGGCGATTGCTCGAGCAGCTCCACCTGCTCCTAGAATGAGTGCAGTCTTTAGCCCAAGACGTCCACCGAACCCAACATCTTGTGCTGCAAGAGAATCTTGGATCGCTGCAACAGCCGCGGTAACATCCGTATTAAATACTTTCATTGTTCTCGTCTCACCATCAAAAGAGATGGTATTCGCAGCACCAATCTCTTCTACCAAATCACCTTGTGAGGACGCGAACTCAAGTACATTTTCTTTATGGGGTATGGTTACGCTCAACCCGGCAAGTGGCCAACGTTGCGAATTCTTTAACCAGTCTTCGAGATGACCTTTTGGAATAAGGAATGGAAGATAGACCGCATCGATTCCGGCCGCTGTACAGGCCGCATTATGAACCACCGGACTGAGACTATGGCCCACCGGATCTGCAATTACACCGTAAATCTTGGTGGAAGGTGTAATCGCATCATATCTATACATTTCATTCAGCTCCCTCCAAGGAATCTGTCCGGGAGCAAGAATTTTCTCAGGGTTGAATGGTGCAAATGTAAACGCTGCACCGAATTGACCCGCAAGTACTCGACTTGGCGTTCCGATTTCACCCATACAAAGCCCAACTGTGGGAATGGAACTTGACCGGACCAACTCGAGCATACGGAGATTGTCATTTGGATGGTTTGCAAGCGTTGCAATTTTGACAACATCTGCATCCAAGTCAGCTAAATAGGAATGAAGACCCTGGAGATCATCAGGAGTTCTTTTGAAGTCATGGAAACTGATAATGCGACGCGTTGAACCAAAACGAGGTATCGATTCTGCGATATCGTCTTCAAGATCGACGTAGTCAACGCCTTCCGCAATCGCTGTCCGAAGCACTGTCAGCCGTTCTTCTTCCGTTCGCTCCCAATGACCTCCATCCTGCTTGCGGCGACATGTTGCAATCACAGGACAAGGACGTTCAGCCAAAAGGCGTTTCACCTGCACGTTGCGCTGAAGACAATCCAACCGTAATTCCACAAGGTCCACACCCTGCTGGCCAAGATGTCGTAATTCCGTCAGAAGATATCGATGACGACCTCTAGCTAGGCTGACACAAATCATACAAACTCAACTTTTACTTGATTTAAGAACAAAATATAGTTTTCAATCTATGGCAAAGCTTTTTCCTGCTCTCAGCGAGGAGCAACTTTTGTCTTCTTACGTCCGGCGAAATTGTTTATCGAGCTCTCGCCTCGACAGCATAAGTGACGTGGGCCGACCATGAGGGCAATGACGGGTTCCGGGGTATCGATGCCGATCTGCTACAAGTGTATCGACTTCTGCCTGAGAAAGGGGATCTCCTGCTTTAATAGCTGCACGGCACGAAAGACTATGGAGTACCTCATCGACTACAGCCCTGTGATCACCGCCA
>JBDOMQ010000234.1:0-19790 GCA_039831725.1 Pirellulales bacterium | reverse complement strand
TAAATCTTTAATGATTCACTCGAAGACACCTCATCATCGGCATCTCGCCACCATAATTCGGCACCCTGGCCTTGTGCTAATCTCACATGTGCGTCAGAAAGTACCGTCAGCAGGTCACTACGAAGACTTGATGGGCCCTCGAGCCCAGCAATTAAACGATACCCGGCACCAACGAGGTAGTCACCGATGTTGATTGCAGCTGGCGTACCATGCTCAACATGAACTGTCGGTCGCCCATACCGGGCCGTATCACCGTCTTCGATGTCATCATGAACAAGTGACGCCTTGTGAAAAATCTCAATGGAAACAGCTGCCGCTCGAGCTGTATCGCGGTTGACAGCGGTCAAAGCTGAATCAGGTTCGATGTCACTAAGATCAGCACGAAGTGCATCATACGCGGCAAGGGTCACAAATGGCCGAAGAAACTTGCCGCCACGACCTAGAAATTCGGCCGCGACGCCGGCCGTTACGGCAAGGGACCCCTGGTCAGAATCTAGTGCATCACAATCCTTCGAGACAGGACCGAAGCCATGACCAAGATGGTAACGACGTGCAAGGTTAGCGATTGATTCCTCAGAAAATAATTCCGATGCCTCACGGAGTAGTGGCAAGTGGTCACCGACAGGCCCAGGTGAACCACCAGCGACGCCAAGCAAACTCAAGACCCACTCAACATCAATTCCTGCATGAAGGAGAGTTTGGTCACATGTTTTTGCCGAGTTTTCGGAACCATCAACGGGTTGATAGGGCACTGCTGCAACAGGGAACGAAAACGCCGGAAACATGCCGAAGGCTTTTTCAAGATCGCTTAATCTGGCAACCCCGAGGATACCCTGATATTGACCGGACAGCAGGCTACCAATCGCAGTGGCAGCTTTTCTGGTTGAATCAACGACCCACCCACTGTCATGGGCGGCTGACCAGATCGTGCCCATGCCACAGCTCGGCCCACACACTGATGGACAGTCTTGATCCTTCGATGAAGCCTGTGCCAGTGGGCAGTCTGGCAGGAGTAGAAGTCTCTGACCTGCAGCAGTGGAGGCAATACGATAACGCCATACCTCGGAGAGTATCGTAACCATTGTCCAACCGACAAACGACAGGTCCGCATGGGCCCTTAGGACGAGACTTTCTGCTTTTTTTCTCAGGCCATTTTGCAACTTGACTTCCGCAGGAAGCCCCTCGCACGACCACGAAGCGACCATGTCGGCCGACAACGCTCGGAGACGCTCTCGTATCTCTTTGGTCGGGGGAATGCATTCAGCAGCCAAACTGGCACCATTAGGACCGGGTAAATGGGACGGTTGAATCGACTGGGACATGGATTGTTTCAGTGCGGAACGCATGGGGAACTCCTGGAGACTGCTTTCAACCATAACCGCAGACACCAAGAAAAGGTAACGTCAAAAAACCACTCGCAAACGGGCTGGAACCGGTACAACCAGCATTTTCCCGAGACAAACGGGTTGTACTGCACGCCGAAACTGATCTGTGCCCTGAAACTCGGTCTTTAAAGCCAAAACCTATTTGTCCTTGGTTGTTTGGTTTAATCGAAAAAGCGGTTGAGAAGTGAGTCCACCTGGAGTAGTCCACTCCGTGTAAGTTGGGGTGACTCTGTTGTTTCAATGGGCTCCAAAAACCCCTGTCTAGACAACTCACTCCATGCATGTGACCATTCGATGACTGGATCTACCCCAAACTTGTTGGCCAGCCGAACAGTATCAACAGACCCCTTCTTAAGACCAAGCACCAGTTCGCGGATAAGTAACTCTCGCGGCTTTGCAACCAAACCACGACCGAGCGGCAATTGATTGGCATCAATTGCCCCGAGATAGTCATCCCAATGCGTTTTATTTTGATAGTGAATTCCCGAAAGATGACCGAAACTTGCCACACCAAGAGCGATAAGATCGCTGCCTTCCCATAACATGTCTCGGTACCGAAATTCTACCTCTTCGGGATCTCGAACCAATGTATACGCACTTGATACTGAATATCCTGCTTCCACAAAACGATTGAAAGCCCAGTCAACCCAAGCCCTTTTCGTGGGCCAGTCAGCCACCGGTGTTGCCTCACCATTATCTTTGCTACTTTTGACAAACACTGTGTTGTATGGCAATTCCATCTGATAGATCGTCAAGCTGTCAGGAGCGAGACGAAGTGCTGTCTCTACCGTCTGCTCCCATGACTCGGTCGTCTCCCCCACCATACCGGCAATGAGGTCAATATTTGTACTTGGGAAGCCCGCTTTCTGTATCCAGTCCCACGCGCGGAAGATTTCATTTGAGAGATGTGCGCGTCCGTTCGACTCGAGAATAGCGTCATCGAAGTTCTCAACACCAAGGGATACTCGAGTCACACCCAGCTGCTTGAGGGCAGAAATCTTCGGCTCAGATAAGGTGCCCGGCTCACACTCGAAGGTAACCTCTTCCGCCTCGTCCCATCCGAAGCTCCGATGCAGACCATCAACCAGGCGCTCAAGTTGCTTGACGCTGAGAAACGATGGTGTTCCACCACCAAAGTACACATACTTTAATGCACGGCCTTGAACTGCCGTTTGGTCAGCAACCATACGAGCTTCTTCAATGACGGCATTGGAATATCTCTCAACATCAGATGCAGCTACATCGGTATAAACCCGGAAGTAGCAGAACTTGCATCGTTTCCGGCAGAACGGAATATGAAGGTACAGTCCGAGTGCAGCATCAGTAGCTTCTGCACAAAATGCGTCTACTACCTGAGGCACAGCCTCTTCTGTCCACCGGTCAAATGGCGGATAGTTGGCGACAAAATAGCTGCCCGGTTCTGTTGTTTCAGCCATCAGTACTTTTCTATTTGTTCTTTTGCAGTTGCTACGTCGGATCTGGAACGCTCTACATACCTCGAGCGGCTAATAGGTCATCAAAGTCCCTCAGATGATATTTTACCGAAGTTTTATCAAGAAGCCCGCATAAACTACGTAGCGCAATCCCCATTCCATCTGGACCACTTGTCCCACCAAATTGTCCCCCGCCGCGCACGTGGGGCTCAAGATCAAGGAAGACACCAGGAATTCCACGCCGCTTGAGACGCCGTGTCAATGCAGGAAGCATTTCTTTGAGATCTTGTAGTATTTTGACATGACCGCCCGCCCCACGATCTGCGGGCACAAAATGTGCGAGCATGTCCTCATTCACATGCTTACCGCGCATCGATGCTGCCACTTTTCGATAATCTTTAATATGCACCCAACCAAGACCGGGCTTCATGGCTTCCCACTGTTTATAAACTTGTCGTGTTGAAAACCCCTGAACCAGAAGATTCGCTGCGTCGAAAACGAGCACCAAGGCTGGATGATTCACCCGGCGATGAATTTCAGCGAGCAGGTCGCCGTTTTGCCCCACTAGATTTGCCTCCACTTCAAGACCAAATGTCAGGTCTGACCGATGGCATGACTCTGCAATCTGGCCGATGTGGTCAACTGCCTGCTCGAGATACAATTCCGGTGTTTCTCCCCTCGGCGGGTAGAAAGAAAAACCACGGATGAGTTTGGTTTCAAAAGCATGTGCCCTCTCACACGCCTTCACAACATCTTTCTGTAGATATTTTTTAAATGGTACAAATTTGTTTTTTGTTCCATCAGGTCGATCCACTAACTTCACTTTGCCAATTGGTGACGCAATCGAGGCAACATTCAGACCATACCTATCTTCCAAGTGCCTCACTTTTTGAATCTCACTTTTCGTAAGATCCATGACATTTTTGATACCTTTTCCAACGTCAATAAATCGAAGGCTGTAATACTCCAGGCCCAATGCTGCCATTGCAGTAAATTGTTCTACGGCCGTCAAATCGAACGCAGACTCATCAGCAAGTGCAGAAAGAAGTACATGGCGAGATGATTGAGGCATTTCGATAGTATTTCCTATAAAGAAGGTGGGTTAAGTATGTGGACTGACCAAACACGAATTCACAACGAAAGCGGCATCATTTTGCGGCTGAAAGATGGTTGCCGTGAGGATGCGAAATGGTAATACACGACGAAATGCCACCACGGGGAGTAAACTGGGCAACGAGTGTGAACTGTTTTGGCTCAAGAACTGAAACAAGATCTTCTACGATTTGATTACTTACATTTTCATAAAAAATCCCTGCATTCCGATATGCCTGAAGGTACAATTTTAGACTCTTGAGTTCGACACATCGAGCATTTGCGATATAGCGAAACGTAAGCACACCAAAGTCAGGCTGGCCGGTTTTAGGACAGACTGACGTAAATTCCGGACAGACAATTTCGATAAGGTAGTCACGTTTTGGAAATTGATTCTCAAAGGTCTCGAGAATGTCTTGCGAAGGTTTTGGAGCAAGGTTTGTGTTGAGAGTATTCATAAAAGGATTGTGCCATGAACAAAGCGTCTCGGAAAGGCGAGGCTATAGTTCTCCTCTCAGGCGGGCTTGATTCGGCGACAGCAGCAGCATGGGCACTCGCAGAAGGGTACTCTGTTACGGCAATTTCATTTGACTACGGGCAGCGGCACCGCATTGAACTTGAGGCAGCTCAGGCTGTTGCCAAGGCTCTCGGGATATCTGATCACGTCAAGATAACGATAGATCTTGCTGCATTCGGTGGCAGCGCGCTTGTAGATCAGTCAATCGCCGTACCAAAAAATAGAAGCGACGACGTTATCAGCCATGGAATTCCTGTGACATATGTGCCGGCCCGGAACACGGTATTTCTATCACTTGCTCTCGCACTTGCAGAAACACGTAACGCCTCTTCGCTTATCCTCGGTGTTAATTCTATCGACTACAGCGGGTACCCGGATTGCAGGCCTGAATTCCTACATGCCTTCGAGTCTCTAGCCAACTTGGCAACTAAGTCAGGGGTCGAGGGAACACGCTTTACGATACAGGCACCACTTGTATCGCTTACGAAGCCAGAAATCATCCGCTTAGGTCTTTCCCTTCATGTTGATTATGGCCTAACAACAAGTTGCTACGACCCACAAGAAAATGGGCGACCTTGTGGAGAATGTGACTCATGCCTTATCCGCGCGGCAGGATTCGCAGCGGTAAACATGGCTGATCCAAGGGTAAACGCCTTCGTAGCCTCTAAGGAAACAAACTGTGGTTCAGATTGCTGAGTTGTACTCATCGCTACAGGGTGAGGGCCGACTTGCAGGAACACCCAGTGTCTTTGTGCGAACAAGTGGGTGCAACCTACGGTGTACATGGTGCGACACCCCATTCACATCATGGGAACCGACTGGCTCAAATCGTACAGTCAGTGGGTTAGTTGATGAAATCCTGAATTACAGTCTCAAGCACGTTGTGATCACCGGCGGTGAACCACTTCTTGCTTCAGGCATGCATGTTCTTTGCAATATTCTTCAGCAAGAGGGACAACACATTACCATCGAGACTGCCGCGACTGTGATACCAGAGGAAGGACCACCGGCAGCGAACCTCATGTCCTTGAGCCCAAAACTGCGGTCCTCGACACCCAACTCAGAAACCGGGTGGGAACAGCGGCATGAGAAACGCCGTCGTCGGGATGATGTCATTCAGGTCCTTCGCGCCATGCCCAACCAAATCAAATTTGTTATAGATTCTCAATCTGATTTGGATGAAGCAGTTTCATGGCTGGCGGATCTCGATATTCATCCCCGCTCAAAAGAGGCTCGCCATGTCTACCTCATGCCTCAGGGAGTCACGCAATCACGTCTTCAAAAAGAGGCTATCTGGCTCGAATCAGCCTGCGAGAAACTCGGCTTCCAACTCTGTCAAAGACACCACATCACATGGTTTGGCAACACCCGAGGGACGTAAGCTTTTCTTCAAGTCAAAGCGACTCAAGCGGGCTTTGGTGGAGCATGTCCACGCGGACCAAAAGTAAGCACAGTCGCCGCTCCAACACCCACAATTAGAATACCTGCAAGAAAGAATGGACTCAGTGCAGACGTCGGAGTGTGCGATAGGCTTAGAGTGGTAAGCGTGTTAATTACTGGCGCGCACCCGAACACCACAGGCATAACAGTAAACGGTTTGCCCCCACAAGCAAAAGCCAGAATTGTTCCCAAGGCACCAATTGCACCGAGAGAACCCGCTGCGGTGCTCCAGGCAACTCCGATAAGGTTCCAACTACCGTTGTCACCGAGTGGCTGAAGAAGCGAAAGCGGCACAAGAACCGCAATAAGGAAATAGGCTATGCCAATACAAATTAACGGCCGAAAGCGACTTCCTCTCATCGCCGCCTGACCTTTATGCAAAACGGGCCCATAGACACCCCAACTCAAAAGCGCCAAAGAGACGGCAAGGAGTATCTCAACAAACCGCTCAGCTTTCTTTTCGACACCATCGGCATCACTGCTGTCGGCCTGAACTGCTGCAGCAACTTGTGGTGCATTGGGCTTGGCATGCGATTGAGGCTTGAAGATCAACACGGTGACGGCACCAGTAATCACAAGAATTAAACCGGCTAAAAAAGGCGCCTTCAATTGATCGAAGGACTTATTGAAATACGCGCTCATAAGCGTATTCACAACAGGTGCTCCGCCAAACACAAGCGGCATCACATAAATCGGATTGCCGCCTGCGGTAAGTGCAAGAATAATTCCTAATGCCCCAAGAGACCCAGCCACGCCCGCAAGCATGCTCCACAACACACCTTTGGAAGTCCAGCCGCCTTTTTCCCCTCCTCGCCACAACAATGCAACCGGGGCAATCACCGCAATAAGAAAGTAGGCAAGTCCAACGCAAACAAATGGTCGCAATGCGGATTGCATCGCATCACGTCCGAAATGGAGGACTGGTCCGTACACGCCCCAACAAATTGCTGTCAGAGCAATAGCTCCGAGCATACCAAACACATGAGTCATTCAATATTCTCCAAATTCGACGGACGGGCTTCACTCTTTTGCGAAACCATAGCCAACAGTTCACCTGTTGCACGTGCTACATCATGAACCGAAAGCCCTACCATACAGTCATGATGCTCTAGTGGACAGGTACGTCGCCCACACGGTGAACAAGGCAGCTCTTTTCGTAGTTCTATGAGATTCTTCTGATCCGACCTTCCAAGTCGTGGATCCATAGGGCCGTGAAGAACAACCGTCGGCGTTTGAAATGCGGCAGCAATGTGCCGAGGCCCACTATCTGTCGTAATTACAACAGACGCACGACGCAACAATGCTTTCGATAGCCCAAACGGCAGTTTATCAACATTGGCAAGGCTTCGCACTCTTGAGTCATTGAGTGATTCCTCAATAGACCGAGCATCATCGCGTTCGCCTGGCCCGCAATGGACAACAATGCGCCCATCAGGATGCGACTGGAGTAATTGCCTTGCGAGAGAAATAAACCTTTCGCCCCCCCAGGATTTAGCAGGGCCATATGCAGCGTTATCATTGAATACAAAGAGTGGACGACTTGTGCTTGGTGTCCACCCTTCAAAAAACATTGACATCAATGAGTCCAGCATCGCTTCGTCCTCTGGCAAAGTTGCCAACTCAAGCTCCAAGGGTTGTCGGGGAACACCTATCTGCTCAGCAAGATCCATCGAGTGCTGCGCTGTTGACATGACTTCAACCTTCCAACCACGTCGGAGAGGAAAAAGGGGGTCAGTCAGAAGAAACCTCCTACCATGCCGTGCATACCCAACTCGTCTTTGACACCCTCCCCACCAGGCGAGCGCCGCTGATGATAGAGAATTTGGGACCAGCAATGCGATATCGGGCCGATCAGAACGCAACGCTGTCGCTGCCTGCTGAAATCGTGATCCATACTTTTTACTATGCCGATCATAGGCAATAAAGTTATCAAACCAGTGCGTCCCCGCTAGAACGTCCTGAAACAATGGCTTTACGACTGCGGTGAGTTTGGCGTCGCTACCAAAGTGCTGCCTCACTGCACGAATCATAGGTGTCGACATAACAAGGTCACCGACCCATCTCGGCAGTATTATTGCGATATGCATTGGTACTCATCGCTCCTCACGGACCATGCTTCATGGCGATTTCCATGGCACTAGGATCGCTACCCTAACGCTTAACGCACTCATGGTGCAAACGTGATTCAGACCTGTCATTCACTCAATGGCCGATTCGCGACAGGCATCCACAAGACTGCGCACAGGCTTGCAATCGTGGCTGCAATAATTGTCCCTCCTGCTGAAAACAAGAGCCATCCCCAAGGAAGCGACTGCTCTACACCTCGCGTAAATGAAAGTGCAGCCAAAAAACCACTCATGCCACCCAGAAGAATACCGAGAGCTACGAGAACCATTGATTCTAGCCAGAGTACCGTGCCAAGCCGCCTTCGCCGGAATCCAATCGCAAGCAGAATAGCAAGCGTATTTCGTCGGTCTATCACTCCCTGAATACCCACTGCAGCAACTCCTACGGTACCAAGGAAAAGACCGATGGTCCCAAGGCTTTGAAAGCCAGCAAGAAATGTATTTTGCACTGCGAACAGACGGCTTAGCCGATCTCGAGTCGACTCCAATCGCACACCGAAATCTGCCCAAGCAGCAGTCAGTGCCCGTTCGTTTTCGTCTCGAACTGCCGGCTTACGAACACTGGCAGAAGCGCTTCTTGGCATGTCAATGAACGCCATGGTGTACCCACTCTGTAGCGGAAACAGTCGGGTGAAGTCATCCTCTCCAATGAGAACTAGTCCCTGCAAAATACTTGGCTCAAGTAATCCAACAATGCGACACCGGACACCACTTTGTTTCGAACCACTAAATGCTTCCTTCGAGACGGTGCCGCTGGTAGGGTCCAATCTCACAATTGCTCCAAGCCCTCCCAATTTCAAAGCCCACTGAGAGGTTGCCGCATCAAGAATGATAGGTACTGCATCTTCGTTCCGGTCGGACACCTGCAGCAGGTGCCAAGGATTCTTTTGTCCATCAGACAATTCAATGTGATCCACGAAGCGAAAGCCACCTCGGTCTAGAAATGAATCCGGCAAGCCAACAACACGCGGACTGGTGGTTGCAAAAAGATTTGCACAGTTCGCATCGTCACCTTGATTGGAACGTAGAAGTGCGATAGTCGATTGCGCAAGAAGATCACATTGTTTTTGATTAAGGCTGAGAAGATGGCTTACTGACGGGGTACTTGGATTAAGACTTGTAGGATTTGCAAATTTTGCAACATACGTCCACCCACCTGTTGGAGAGTCCGATTTTTGCCGGCTCCCTGAATCAACCAACTCAAAACCCGATACAAATACAATGAGAAACTCGGCCAGACATACCATGAGAATAACGGCCAGACTTCGAACAGGACGTCGCACTACATTCCGCCCAGCAAGCCCAATAAGCGAACCTACTGCCCACCGCGGACGCAACCACAACGGGAGGCACGAGAGACTCGTATTTGCGTTGTGAAAAAGCTGCAGAGGAGGTCGGACACCCGTCCTTAAAGCCGCTATGAAAACTGCGGCCATGGCAATGGACCCCGTAATCGCTGCTCCAAGAAAAAGCGTTGTCGCATTCGGGATCGTCACAGCAAACACACGGGCTGTCTCGCTTTCAATCTCCTTCGTCCACGCTTCTCCCAGCTGGGCAAGGAGCACTTGCGACCACAATGGGCTCAAAATTGTACCAACGAGAACTCCAAGACTAATCGGTACTCCTGCGACGACAGTAAGCACTTTGGCTATCTGTCTCGGTCGCCACCCCAGTGCCGCAAGCACACCAAGCGTCCTATGCTGCGAGGACACGAGTAAACCAAAACATAACCACAACAAAATAATTGCAGCTACAACAAGAAAACTGGAAAGCGTCAAAAAGAGAATGCCAAAAGGGGTTGACCCTTCCGCAGCCACGGTCGCACGAGCTGCCAATGGACGAACCCCCAAGCCAACCGATTGAGGTGGGACTGCAGCAGCCAAATTGGATGCAAGTTTGTCTAGTTCTTTCTGCGAGAGAGACGGAAGATGCCAAGCTGTAGTTTCACCAAAGCGGCTCCCTGCAATCTCGCGAGCCCTCACAAGTGGCATAAACACCTTTGGCGCTGATCCATACTGCTTCCAATATTGGTCATCTTCGTCGTGCGGTGCTGTTGTCCGTACACGCTCCCGTTCGAAAGGGAAGGGGGGGTCCCAATCGGCAATTGATTCTTCATCCGTTACCCCTTCGACAGTTGGTACAACATCCTGAGATGTCGCAAGGCCACTCATTGCCGCAATACCACCTACCCGACACTGATGAACACGTTCGGTCACATTGCCATGGATTGTCTCTGGAACAAAAGAACGGATACTTATTTGATCACCAACGGAAACCGGACTTCCTTGCGCAGCGAGATCCTCAGCAAGCCAGCTATTAAGAATAACTTCGTCCCCAATCGGCATTGGCAATACTTGTCCATCCTCACCAACAAGATCACCCACTGGATGAGATGTACTCTGGATTCCAAGAACGGTTGAATATGGAACCTTTGCCGTCACAGACCCGCTTTTCATGCAGATTTCATTCGCCAGAAACACAAGCGATGGCACCCCTCCCAAGCCAGCCATTGCCTGCTGTGCCGCAGTGTCCACAGCTTGCTCAAGAATCATTCTCCGACTTGTAAGACCTATGCAACCGCCATCTCCATAACGCTTCAGTGAGAGTCCAAGATCGGGTAGGGAAGGCTCTAAACATTGCTCTAGCTCATCGACAAAGCCTTGGGCACAGGTACTTCCTGCAAGAAAAATCCCATTCCTTTTGCCAGACCAGTCAAGAAGTTGTTCAGCAAGGGGTAACGAAACTAAGGCAACACCAGCAGGGGGTTCTGAGGCAGAAAGCGAAAAGTCTCCAACACTCCCGGACGGTAAAACCGCAGTAAGAATCACCCGCCGGCTGCGACTCGAACCTTGACGACGACCAAGCGGTGTATCCGAAGGCACTGCAGACCGCTTGGTTACACGAAGAACAACTGGGTCTCCCACTTTTAAACCAAGAAGGTCTACCAAACGCTGGCTGAGCTGAACCCCTTTCGTTTCAGGGGTAGCAATCTCAAAACGAAGTGCAGATGGTTGGTCACAACCAAGAAGTGTTGCAACAGCCGAGGCGCGTGACTGCCCCCCACCTGCTGGCCGTTCCACTGTCATTTCTACGACAATAGCTGAAATAAGATCCGTCCTGCAGCCAGAAGAATCGGCGTCGACACGCTTCTGAAAAGACGCTTTGAGTCTTTCCAAAAATTGTCTCCCAAACGGTTCCTCCCCCACAATTACAGCGGCAATTCCTCCAATTTGCTGACTCGCCATTCGCCGCAGCCCCTGCTGTATCGAATCTCCTACTCCGAGGCTACCACCAATCACAATGGCGATCACTGCCGCCGTCGCAGCAAGAGCTACCAACTGTGGCGCCCATTGCCTAACACAAGAGATGACTAGACCGCGTACTGAACGGTTTGGTTGCAGCGTACTTTGAAAAGAGATTTTCATGTGGCAAGGCGACCATCAGAGAGACGGAGGTGACGCCCCTGCCGACATCCAGCAACACGCTCCGCTATTGATTCATCATGAGTCACAATACAGAGCAGGCTTCCCGTTTCATCAACAAGTTCACTGAGCAGGTCAATCACCTGCACAGCAGACTGCGAATCCAGCTGTCCCGTCGGTTCATCAGCTAGCAATACGGCGGGGCACAAGAGAAGAGCGCGGGCCACTGCAACTCTTTGTCTTTCTCCTCCGGACAGCTCAGCTGGAAGATGACTCAGCCGATTCTGCAATCCAACACGCTCCAGCAAGGACCGACCGCGATCAACAAGAGAATGCTCGACTCTTCCACCGGCCAGTGCCGGCAACAACACATTATCGAGCGCTGAACAAGATTCGAGCAGGCAATGGTCCTGAAAAACAAAGCCAATATGCTGATTGCGAAAATCAGCGCGGCGAGCTCCACTCAACTTGTACGGATTCACGTCATCTAGTTGCAAAGTGCCCGAGGTGGGTGGCTCAAGCCCACCAAGAATAGCCAATAGCGTACTCTTGCCTGAGCCACTTGGACCCATCACGACAATCCGGTCACCCTTACCACCAGACAGGCTCACATCAGACAGTATGCTCAACGAGCCCGATGGCGTCGGAAACGATTTTGATAATGATTCTGCTCTTAGCACGTTAATGAAACCCCAGACCAGAGAATAAAGGAGTTCCTACTACCTATCCGATCGGCAACTGATACGCCTTCATTCGCTCCGAAACACCAGCTGGAATCCGTACTGGCAACGGTTTCATTCCATGCCGCATAAGACATCGAACGACAACAACTTTCCCGGTAGCAACTAGGTTTCCAGAATTTTCAAAACGGAAACAGTATGTGATACTCGAACTACCCAGTTCAGCAACAGCAATGAAGACGTCCAATGTGTCACCAAAACGAACGGCCGCCTTATAATCCGCCGATACTGACACCCGAGGCCAACTCACCTCTAATTTCCGTCCAACTCCTTCATCTGCGGCGAGTTCTCGGCGAAGCGATTCCTCGTCCTCTGGTGCGTCATCTACAACACGAATACCGAGTTCTCTCAAAAACTCATGTTCCGTCGACTCCATCCAGAAAAAGAATGCAGAGAAATGTGCAATACCTGCTGCATCGGTATCACGGAACTCAACGATCCGGCGACACCTGAACCATGAGTTGGAGCTGGGTTCGCCTGCCATGAAAACCTACCGCCTCAATCAGCCACGTAAGGCAAAAGAGCCATGAACCGCGCACGCTTGATAGCCTGCGTAACAGCGTGCTGACTAACAGCGGTACACCCTGTTTTACGTCGGCCGATGATTTTGGCTTGTCGATTGACCATCTTGCCAATTAGCTCAAGATCCTTGTAATCGACATACATCGGACGAGGACGCACCCCATCGATGAAAATAGGATCTCTTCTCTTAGCCTTTAACTTTGGCTTTGCACGTTTTCGGGGAACCTTCGAAAACTTTTTCTTACCGGGCATCGGACTCATCTAAAGACCTTCACATGACAGGAAATTGTATATTGTCACACATTCAAATTAAGCGAGACGTCAAGCCAGAAAGAACCCAGCCATCTCGAGTCGAGAGACAAAAGTTCCAACTGGTAAGACACCGCTTCCTGAGAATATAACGTCAAAAATCAGTATTGCACGGGGGGCTTACCCAATCGAGTAACCCCCCGATTCATACAGATATTGTGTTGAGCGTTTACTCAGAATATCAAGACGTATTTTTAGTACCGATCACCGTAGCCACCGCGACCGCCGCCGCCACCGCCACCGCCGCCACCGTAGCCACGACCACCGCCGCCGCCACCGTAACCACGACCACCGCCACCACCGCCTGATCGTGGCGTTCGCTCACGAGCTTCGTTGACAGTCAATGGGCGACCGTTCATTTCGTGTCCGTTAAGAGCATTTACAGCTGCCTGCATACCCTCATCGGATTCCATTTCAACAAATCCGAAACCGCGTGACCGTCCGGTCTCGCGATCCGAAATAACTT
This sequence comes from Pirellulales bacterium, assembly GCA_039831725.1. Taxonomy (GTDB): domain Bacteria; phylum Planctomycetota; class Planctomycetia; order Pirellulales; family UBA1268; genus UBA1268. The sequence goes on along the minus strand of JBDOMQ010000234.1, from coordinate 6,338 downwards.
CAGCAGAGCTGACCGCGCCATGCTCAGCAAACATTGCCTCTAAGTCGGCAGACGTGGTTGACCATGGGAGGTTTCCCACGTAAATCTTCCGGGACATAAACCTTGCAACCTCAAAACCATTGGGAGCTAAAAAAAATAATCGACAGTGACTTACGTCGATCGCACATGCCGCAACTCCCAAGCGATTCAGAGTGCAGACGCAAAATCCGTCGAACGTCATTGTTGTAACACGCAAATGGTCCACTGCCAACTCAAAACTGTTGAATCCGACGACCAAACGTACAAACTCGAGCAGCTAATAAGCACGGCAGTGAGATGTTTTGAGGGCTTTTCCATATCCTGCTACACTCCATAAATCGAGGGGTATTGTTCTCCTGATCAATGCTCAGAATGACTGATTCAATCAATTTTCACAAAAAAAGCTGCTATTTTAGCCTGCTTTCGGACTTACGTGGCCAATAACGCAAAAACATGCCCACGATGCAGAGCACTATTTGTCCCGGAAAATGGGCATTTTTTGACATGCCCTAACTGCCATGCATCCCAAGCACGCGACGCGGCATATTCGGAACAAAAATGGCGAAATTGTTTAAAATGCAAGGTTCCTTTTCAAGCGTCATCTTCTCGGATGATTTTCTGTCCACGCTGCCAGACAGATTTTGGTCCTCAAGACCAAGAGGACATCGTGATATGGGAGAATGCCTGTGCTTTCCCGCGGACCCCTACTGAACCCAGCCACGAAGACTCATTCCTTCAGTCCACTCACAAGTCCCGTCGAACAATTTTTCAAGTATTCCTTTCTTGGTGGCAGCCGAACCAGGCAGCACTCGAACGGTTTTGTATAACACTTTGGCCAACTTCACTCTTCACGTTCACAAAAGACGAGAGAAGAGCCCTGCGATTAGCGTCTCGTGGTTCATACCAATTCCAAGAGATAAATGACCCTCGTATTGCAAAATGGTTGACTCGCCGCGGAATTCTTTCAGCACTTCGTGGCCTCGAAACACTTCGGCCCGACATCGCAAGACAGATAGTACAAACTTCAGACTCACTACGCCTTAGCGGCATCAACTATCTCGATGAATCACTCGCACATAGCCTAGCTCGACACCGTGGCCGCACTCTCTACCTCGACAATCTGCAACACGTCGATATCGAAGTACTTGAAATCTTGATCACTCATGGCGGCCGGGGACTATCGCTTGGTGGTATTAAACATCTTTCGATACAAGAGGCTTCGGTTCTTGCTGGGTATCGCGGGCGACTCTCTTTGAATAGCCTGAGCAATTTGAACTCCGAGGTACTCGCGGCACTTGTTCAGCATGTCGGAAAAAGTTTGTCTCTCGCATCACTAAAGACATTGTCACTCCCACAAGCCCAACAGCTTAAGCAATACCGTGGCGATCTCTACCTTCGAGGGATTCAAGAACTTCCTCCTGGCATGAACTCAGAATTTATAGATTTTCCTGGGAAAATTGTGCTGATGCACCATGAGAGACGATCTGCCAAAACACACGCTTCCGTCGAAACCACTACAGAGGACCTTGGTGCGCGTATCGCACTAGGGGTTGTAGCATTCGCCTGCATAGCAGCTCTTTTTGCTTTAGTCGTGGCTGCCTTCAGTAACCTCTAGAAGAGTCTCTAGCTGCAAGCTTTTACCGGGATAACTTTGGAGCGAGCCAGAGCCCCCAATCAGCGGCTTTTCCATCACCTGCATCTTCGGTACAGAGAATCAATTTCTTCACTCCGGTAAGATCAAGTTCATACGATTCAGTTTTGCCCGGCCGAACTACCGGCGACCGAAAAACCTCTTTGTCGTCTGCACGCACGACGAAGACAACTGTTCCCCCAGCTTGGCTTGGAAGACCGCATTCCCCCCTAAGCTGCCGCCATTCTCCTTCAAGGTCATATTCATGTTCAGACGGAGCATGGGCGTAGATTCCTGACTCAAAAAGTTTTCCAGCAGATTCAATCAAAGGATTTTTTTGTGGCAAATTGTCATAGGTTGGTTTCAACCACCCGACAGCAGCCCTTGTCGGCTCGGCTCTTGATAGAAGCAACGAATGAACTGCCTCTGGTACACGATTAGGCTTTACCGTTTCCCTCGTTTTTTCACGCCCAAGCAGTACTGCTTCAGCAAATCGAGAGGCTTCCTTGTCACGAGGCATAACCTGCCTTGCCGCCTCAACACCTCTTTCAGCCAATGCACTGGAGAATTCTCTGAGAACAAATAAACATCTCATTGTCCTGATATCAACAGTCCCATCGCTTCCAACTGCATACGGAAATTGAATACTTGTCGTAGCACCATTGGCATGACACGAAACAATCCTCAGGCTGGCTGCCTTCCCAGCTACCAGATCATCGCAGACAACAGTGAAAACGCCGTGCTGATCAGGCGCTGCCGTAACAGCCCGCGCGTCATAATCCTGATGCCCAGTTGGATCCTGGTAACCAACCAGCGCATACACTGGAGGCCACCCTTTAACGCACCCAGTGACTCGAAACGCCTTCTGCCCATCAATCGGAACCACTTTCAAGTCAGAAAAAGCCGCCTGCCCTTCATGCCCAAAACCCTCCAGAGAGTTCGAAAATTGAGGGTGTGCCGCAAGCCGAAGTGCATGAGCACGTGACAGAAAAGAACCAAAGCCTTCATTCCGAATCTCATCACCATAGGTGCGATTCCCGCTACCCATCAATGCAGTCCCAAATTGAGTCTCATCTGAACTTCCACGGCAATGTGGCAGACCAAGTGCGTGTCCGAGTTCGTGAGCCATGCCACCAATAAAAATTGAATTATGTTTTCCTAGAGAAATTCGTCCGTACTCTCCATCAGTAATACGCGGCGTCTTTCGTGAAAGATTCCGAACATCCAATTCTTCACTATCAAGTTGCCACGCGACTCCCTTCCGCCAATCACCACCAGCGTAATATGGGCTTTTATGTGAAAAAGTCTTCTTCTTTGAATCCCACTCTGCAAGATTTGTGAAAATCATGATGGTCTCTTGATCAATACGGATCCCTTTCTCTCGAAGGATTGGGGCGCATTCATCTCTTATTTTCTTCCCGTCAGACTTCCGGTAATCCCGCCAGTTATCATGACCAACAACTTCATGAATAACCATTTTGCCACTCGGTTGGACATCCAGATTAAATGAACGACCGCCAAGACCATGCCGTATCATCTCTTTCTGGTAGAAGTTTTGAATATGCAGCATAATTCGCTGTAGGCGGTCGCGATAATTGTGGGGAAAATCTCTGTCGCGACAACGCCAGGCAATGACATGGAGAACCCTTTCTCTCGATGGCGTTCCTTTTGACTCCCACGACTCGAGAATTTGCCTAGCAGTTTCAACATCCTCCCGTACATCTTGACTCGCTTCAGCCACCATTTGTGCGTTTTCTATCAGTTGAAACGCTAGTATTCCCGCACAAACCAGTTGCGCTAAACAAAGCTTTGTTCTTGCCCGCTTTCGCCTGCTTGCAGTCATACCAAACCTTGTTTCAGTAACACAGTGGGACTCTTCATCGAAAAGCGAAAAGTATATCCTCGCCGGCCACCATTCCACCATATACGCATGATTGGAACACGCCAAAACAAAAAGTTCAGATATCTGACAATGCAAACCGTTGAACAGATACCTGATGCGTGTACATACCGGGGATATAGTCGACGCACCAATCAGCAACAGAAAATACACATTCGTGATAACGTGTGAATCCGAGAAGAGTGTCTATTCACGCAAAACTGCAAATGTCGTCCTACGGCTCCCTTCCTATCGGCTGGCCTCCAAAGCCTGATAGAGCACCCGAACCTTCTTCTTCCCATAATTCTTGAGAAATTTGGCTCGTGCCCGCTTCGTCTCAAGCGCTCCAGCAGATTTCCAGAATGCGATCATTGCCCGAACAAATAGCAGTGGCTTACCCAAAGCGTCAGCGACTGATTGTTCTGTGCGTCCGACCGCATACCGCTCTACACGCCTAGCCGTTTCTAATAATTGCCGAAGCCGTATATCATCGAGATCAGCAAGAGCTTTTCTAGCTTGCATCCTGTGCCTAGGAGAAGCGCTTACGGGCTTTTTCTGTAAATGGTTCATCCGAATTCCACTGGTTTTTTTATGAAAACGTGACGCGCACCGACGAAGGCTGAAAGGCTCATCCTTTCTACAGAATCCACCAGAGCCTTTTCGCTTCACAATCACCCGAATTACACATTCAGGGCCATGAGCGGGCATATTTTCATAAGGAACTTCAACGCAACTGAAGAACTAGTACGCACCAAAGCATTCTTTTGTTCGAATGCCTTCAAACCACCTTCTCTTCAGAATCAAGTGGCAGCGGCGCCTAAACCATTGGTGTAGACGGAAGCACCCAACCAGCACACGAAATTCACTTAAGACAAGACTGCAGTCGGATTCGCCGCGCACAGACGGCCGACTCGTGCTGGCAGAAAGACGGCTGCTTTTATGAACTCAACATGAGAGACAGCAGATGCTTACTTAGAAAGATGCCCATACATCTCCGATCAAATCCCACGAGTGCGTGTGCTTTTTCATGATATCGCGAGCCTCCATTGTCAGCGACTCTTTGTGGATGCTTAGTTTTTCACCTGGCCAATTTATCAACACACGCATGACTTCTTTGTTAATTATTTTCAACCCGTATAGCCCTAAACACCTGCCCTTGAAAGCCGTGAGTTCTCCGGCCACTTCTCTATTGATGTTCGTCAGACCGTCAAGAAATAACGCGTGCCCCTTGAACTCGGCTAAATCTGCCGCCAGATCTCTACTAATAGTGGAGACCCCATTGAGCACAAGAGCTCGTCCTTTGAATGTTGACAGTTCTTGAGCAACCCCCGGGCTGACAGAAGTAAGGCCATTGAGCGTCAATACAAAACCAGAAAAGCGAGCGAGTTCACGAGCAGTTGCTTCGTCGATTGAGGAGAGCCCGTCTAACAAAAGACCCGACTGTGGAGCCTTAGCTAATTCGTTCGCTGTCTTTCTATCGATCGATGACACATTGGGGAGTATTAAATTTGTCGCTCCCTCTTCGCTCTCAGCCACCAAACGAACCGCACGAGCCGCTGTTAACACTTCGAGTTCATACTCTTGCCCGAAGACTACAAGTGTCCAGCATGCTATCCATGCGATCACAATTACACGGCTTCTTTTCATAAAACTTTTTCCTTTGACTTTTTCTCACATCCAGATAATCCGAGCAGGAACTGTTCGTTGCTGCACTGCGTTACTGCGTTGGCGGCTTCCGGATGTCCATGGGAAGCACTGTTTGCACGACCAAAGCTTAACGAACCATTGTTCTGAAGATGTTCATATTGAATACACCTAAAGTATCAAGAAACGTTCAGAAGGCAGCAACTTCTGCCCAACTGCCTCTGCACCTAATGCTTTGTCTTCACCAGCTCACGAGTAGGCATTGCAAACGCTACGAGTCAGAACATTACCGGCACTGATCGAAACCTCACTGGATCGACCACGCGTTCTGAAACTCTGAGAACCGTTTACCACTCCTCTTTGAGACCAAACAACGCACTTAACATGCCAGCACACTGGTCATACTTGACTCGCAACTGGACTCCATACCGATGCACTAAATCAATCAAAACGGCAGTCATAGTGGCTTTTCTTTGCGTTTCACCAAACGACATCTGTAAAAAGATGCGGCCATGTCTACCATTTCATTAACCGTTTAAAACCCAGCAGGTAAAGCCATGTGTAGTGCTTGTGTTGCCCTCATCGCCGCGACCATGTTTTTCCTTGTTGCCGTGGTATTTAACCCACTGAAAAACTAGTTGTTTAATAGCACTCGATAACTCCGGCATGAGAAAAGTTAATCAGTAGTCGTAAAACTCCACACCGGCGAGCGGTCTTCGGTGCCAGACTTTAGTGCCCCCACTTGCCAGTAATACGTTGTCTTTCTCTTTAGCCTCGTTGGACTCGTAATATTCGTTGCGGTTCCCTTCAAAGACGCAATCGCTTCGAACTCATTAGGATCTTCTCCGAAATAGACGGTATGCTCTTCGGCCTGATAGGCCTCAAGAAACATGAGATCTGCATTCAACGGTACATTCCTACCACCGTTTTTGGGTATAGGTACTGTGGCCGTACTTTCCAACCGTCCTGGAATCCAGTACCGCGAAGCTCCATACTCATAGGCTCCAATATCTGGTGCCATTCCAACATATTTCTGTCCGGGAAAATTAGCGACCCGACTAGGCAATTCATCTTTATTCACCAATGCTCCGGTATCGACTAGCGGTGAGCCTGCTTTGGGACGGAAATCGTAGTTCGCTGGATCTCGTAGATACTTCCACGAGGCTC